>DASPVS010000102.1:0-7962 GCA_035622235.1 Acidimicrobiales bacterium
GGATCGGACCCTTATTCGGGATTTCGTTCGCAGCTTTTCGATGCCGGGGTGCTCGTGAGCACAGGTGTCGACGGGCTTTACGGGCGCTCCGCCGCCTATGAGCGGATTCTCGCGGGGATCGACGCTCTCGTGACGTCGGAAATCCTCGACGCTCCCGCGGATGCGATCTTCTTCCCACCCGTCATGGCTCGCTGGGTCTTCGATCGGACCGACTACCTGAAGTCGTTTCCGGACCTCATGGGTTCGGTTCACACGTTTCGCGGAAGCGATCGCGACCACGCTGAGCTGGTTCGACTTGTCGATGAAGGTGAGGACTGGCCGAAGGCGCTCGTTCCCGCCGACGTCGTGTTGTGTTCGGCGACGTGCCATCCGCTCTACCCGCTTTGCACCGGCCGGCTGCCAAAAGGCGGACGACGCTTCGAGGTGAACGGCTACTGCTTCCGTTGCGAGCCGAGTGTCGACCCTGCGCGGATGCAGGCATTCCACATGCACGAGTACGTGTACGTGGGGGAGGCGGACGAAGCACAGTCGCATCGCGACCGTGGTCTCGAGCGCGGGCTCGAGCTATTGGCGTCGCTGGGCCTCGACGTATCCAAGGAAGTCGCCAACGATCCTTTCTTCGGCAGGGTCGGCAAGATGCTCGCCGCCAGTCAAATCGACGAAGCGCTCAAGATCGAGGTTGTCACACCGATCTGCTCCGAAGAGCGTCCGACGGCGATCATGTCGGCGAACTGTCATCGGGACCACTTCGGCTTGCCTTTCGCCATCGAGACCGACGACGGCGAAACCGCCCACAGCGCGTGCGTTGCGTTCGGCGTCGACAGGGTGACACTCGCCCTTCTTGCTCGTCACGGGCTCGATCTCGAGAGGTGGCCCACCTCTGTGCGGGATCGACTCTGGCCGTGAGCGTCTCGGCTCTGGCCCTCGACCCCTGGGGATACGAGCCTCACCGTTTTCACAGGACAGAGAGGGTTTGGAGCGAAACAAACTGCTACGTGGATCTGTGGATCGAAATTCTCCACGCTCTCGGGTTCGATGCGATCACCGCGTCTGCCTTCACCCTGAGCACAGACTTCGAGGGAGACCAGTGGACGATGTTCAAGTTTCCGCTGGAGGACCTGAGAAACCTGTACGGCATCGAGGTTGTCGAGCTGAACGTCTGGCGGCCCCTGTCTGATCACGTAGTGGAACAACTCGGTTTCGGGCGCCTCGTGACTGTCGATGTGGACACATGGTTCCTTCCTGACACCCGGGGAGTGAGTTACAGGACGGCGCACCAGAAGACGACGATTGCCGTTGAGACCGTCGATCTCGACAACCGGCGTCTTCGTTACTTCCACAACGCTGGTTACTTCGAGCTGGAAGGTGACGATTTCGACGGGATCATGTGCCTCGGCGAGTACGAGCCCTCACCCTGGGCCCTTCCTCCCTATGTGGAAGTTGTGCGTCTCGACCGGTTGCGGAAGAACCTCGGCGACAACGCTGGCGACGCCGACAACACTGGCGACGCCGGACTCGTGGATCGCGTTCGCCTTCTGGCTAAGGAACATCTCTCTCGTCGTCCTGACACCAACCCCGTTTCGAGGTTCCTCGATCGTTTGCGTTCGGATCTGCCGTGGCTTGCCAGTCACGATCTCGACACGTTCCATCGCTACGCGTTCGGAACCTGCCGTCAGTGTGGAGCGAGCGCCGAGCTCGCGGCTGACTTCGTCGATTGGCTGGCAGCACAGGAAGGATGTGAGATCGAGGCCTCGAAGCATCTGCGCGCCATCTCCGACGGTGCCAAGACACTGCAATTCGCGCTGGCACGCGCGGTACGAGGTCGCAACGTCGATCTGGACGAGGTGGGAGCTCCAATGGAGATCGCTTGGGAGCGCGCGATGTCCAGCTTGGTAGATCGCTATGGCGGCTGAGCGGGCGGCGGGACGAGATCTTCTGGACCAAGCTTCTTGGGAGTTCGCAGCTACTCGACCTGGCGCGGCTGACGACCCAGATGAGCTGAACGATCTCGTCCTCGACTGGAAGCCCGCTCAAGTTCCGGGAACCGTCGCGTCTTCTCTCGCCCGGATCGCGAAAGAAGCAGGAGTCACGCCCGGGTCGCACGGAGGCTTCGATCTCGACGATGCGGACTGGTGGTACCGGGTTCGGCTCCCCGTTCATCGTCTCGATGAGGAAGTCGACGAACGCTGCGTACTCGAGCTCGGAGGGCTTGCGACCTTCGCGGACGTTTGGATCGACGGTCGCCACGCTCTTCACAGCGAGAACATGTTCATGTCCCGACGGGTGTTCCTCGAAGGTCTCGAAGCACGACGTGACGCCGATTCCGGGCCCGAGCTCGTGATCCGGTTCGCAGCCATGGCTCCGTTGCTCGCCGTCAGGCGTCCGCGGCCGCGTTGGAAGTCGTATCTGGTGAAGCACCAGAACTTGCGCTGGGTCCGGACGTCCTTGATGGGTCGGTTGCCCGGCTGGGCCGAGGTGCCTCCGCCAGTCGGGCCCTGGCGCCCCGTGAGCCTCCGTCCGGCGTCGAAGCCCGTGGTGCTCGAGCGGAACTTGGTCACACGGTGCAAGGGAGTTGGGGGAGAAGTACGCGTCAGGGTTCGCCTCCATGACCCGACGGGCTTCGCCCGCACCGCCCGACTCCGGGTAGGCGACGACGTGGCTGACACGCGGGTCGGCGTCCAGAACGGCGAGATCGTGATCGAAGGGTCTGTCGAGCTCGACACGGTCGATCAGTGGTGGCCGCACACCCACGGGCCTCAACCTCTGTACCGCGTAGCACTTCTTCTACAAGGAACCGATCCTCTACAAGGAACCGAAGTCGATCTCGGCAACGTCGGCTTTCGTTCCGTGGAGGTCGACAGAGGTGACGACGACTTCGCACTTCGTGTGAACGGCGAAACGATCTTCTGTCGCGGCGCCGTGTGGATGCCCACGGACCCCGTTTCGCTGGTCGAGTCGTTCGACGAAATGAAACACATGCTCGAGCTTGCTCGGGATGCGGGGATGAACATGATTCGGATCCCCGGAACGACGGTTTATCAGGACGAGCGGTTCTGGGATCTGTGCGACGAGCTCGGAATCCTCGTTTGGCACGACATGATGTTCGCGTTCACGGACCCGCCTCGAGACCCCGAGTTCGAGGCGGCGGTCGAGTCGGAGCTGGACGAGGTCCTGGGAAGGCTTTCAGGACGTCCGTCCCTCGCCGTTGTGTGCGGCGGTCAGGAGATCGAATCGCAACCTGCGATGCTCGGCCTGCCGCGCGACACCTGGGAGTGTCCGCTACAAACGAAGGTCATCCCCGCGGCTGTTGAGAGGATCCTGCCGCACACCCCGTATGTGACGTCCAACCCCTCTGGTAGACCGCTTCCGTTTCAGATGGATACGGGTGTCTCGCATTATTTTGGCGTCGGCGGATATCTGCAGGCCCTCGACAATGTACGAAAATCTCGTGTCCGTTTCGCGACCGAATGCCTCGCATTCGCGTGCGCCCCCCCAAGAAGGACCGTCGAAGAGATCTGGGGAGGTGCGACTCCCGCCGGGCATGATCCGGAGTGGAAACGCGCGGTTCACCACGATGCGGGACGTTCGTGGGACCTCGAAGACATGCAGGGTCACTATCTCGGCCTGATCTTCGGTGTCGATCCCTTCGAGATCCGTTACCGGGACGAGGAAAGAGCGATGGATCTCGGGCGGGCGACGGTCCTCACGGTGATGGAAAGGGTTCTGACCGAGATGCGGGCCGGGAACTTCTGTCACGGCGCTCTCGTCCTCGCGATGAGGGACTTGCGCCTTGGCGCGGGCTGGGGACTGGTCGACGCGCTGGGGCGCCCGAAAGCACCGTGGTACGCCATGCGCAGGGTCTGCGCGCCGCTCGGTTTGCTCGCGGTCGACGAAGGCTTGAACGGGTTGCGGGCACACGTGCTCAACGACCTCGCCTCTGAATTTCGCGGAACCCTGGAGGTGAGAGCCTTTGCTCGAGGTGAGATGCTCTTGGAAGAGGGGGCGACGCAGCTGTCCGTAGCACCGCGTGGACACAACGTGGTCGAAGTCTCGAGCCTTTTTGAAGGCTTCAGGGATGTGACCTCCAGTTACGGCTTCGGGCCTTCGGCGTTCGACGTCATCGCGCTCACTTTGCGTAGCTCGGAGGGTGATGAGCTTTGCGAGACCTTCCACCTGCCGCTCGGGCCGAACCGTCCGGTCGAGCCCGATGTCGGCCTATTCGCGCTCGCGTCGCGCGACGCGGACGGATGGTGCGTCGAGGTCTCGACGCACCGTTTTGCACAGTGGGTTCAAATCGACGTCCCCGGCTTCCTCCCCGGTGACTCCTGGTTCCACCTAAGGCCCGACACGACGAGGAAGGTCCGGCTCAAGGATCTGCTAGAGCAAGCGAGTGACACAGGGCCGCGTAAACCGACGGGGACCGTAAGGGCCTTCAACTCGTACGCGACGGGTCGGGTGAAGGTGGAATCTCAATGAGCGCAACACCGCTGTGGTTCGGTCCCGAAGAGGCACCCTTGTTCGGATGGTTCCACGCGCCCGAGGGCGGGCGCGCGCGTTGTGCGGCCGTTCTCTGTCCTGCCATCGGGTTCGAGGGCGCAGGCGCTCATTACACGTTCAGAAAGCTCGCCGAGGGACTGGCTGATACAGGTGTGGCCGTCCTCCGTTTCGACTACAACGGCACGGGCGATTCGTCGGGCGGAGCACACGATCCGGACCGCGTCGCATTGTGGCGAGCAAGCGTGCGACATGCGCTGGAGGCCATGCGTTCGAGCGCGGCACTGCCGATAGTCATGGTGGGCATCCGCATGGGTGCGACCTTCGCGATGCTCGAGGCCTGCGAGGACGGCGACATTGACGGGCTTGTCCTCTGGGATCCGTGTGTTCGGGGCCGTTCGTTTCTCCGCCAGCAGACCGCGCTTATGCGTTTCGTCGCCGAGGTCGAGCCCCGCGACGACGGAGCGGTGGAGACGATGGGTCTCACTTACGACGCACCGACGGCGTCCGACATCGCGGAGATCGATATCGCAGAGCCGGGCTCCTCACCGGCTCGGAGTGTCTTGGTCCTTTGGCGGCCCGACCGCCGCCGCGATCCGAGGTTCGAGGCCCGCCTTCGGGGCGAGGTCGAAGCAAGGGCCGAAAAAGGGAGCACGGGGCCGGAGATCATCTGGGACGTTGCAGAGGGACAGGACGCGCTCGCGGCGAGGGGAGAGGTGCCGAACGAAGCACTCGCGTGCATAATCGATTGGTTTCGACGATTCGGCGCGCTAGAGGCCGGAGAATGGGCGTCCGTCTCGACACCCGCCGGCGCGTCTTCCACAGTGGTCAAAGCGCCTGACAACACGAGCGTGCACGAGAGCGCCGTGTTCTTGGGACCGACTGGGTTGTTTGGAGTGCTGAGCGAGCCGGCCACGTCACTCGCGAATGGACCATTCGAGGGACAAGACGGTTCACCGACTGTCATGTTCTTCAACTTCGGCATCAACCATCGAGAAGGACCCGGGAGGATGTGGGTCGATCTCTCCCGGGCATGGTCGGCCCGTGGGATGCGGTGCCTGAGAGTCGATCGAAGTGGGATCGGAGACAGCCCTGTGAGACCGGGACAGGAGGAGCGCATCACGTATCCGCCCGAGGCCGTCGAAGACGCCAGGGATCTCGCCGAGGCGGTCTCCCCTGGAGATCCCCGAAACGTCGTGTTGGTCGGAGTGTGCGCTGGCGCGTATCTATCGGTGGAGAGCGGGATATCGTTGTCGGCTCGCGGAGTATGTGCCGTGAATCCCGTTCTCACCTTTACTCCTTGGGAACATTGGACCGGCCAGACGGATCCCGGACGGCAGGCCGTTCGGTCGAAACGCTGGTGGATGAAAACTGCCGCCTCCAGCAAGCCATTCATCCAAGCCGCGAAGCCCTACATCCCGTGGCGTGTTTGGTGGTTGTTGCACGTCCTCGGAGTTCAGAGCTCGCCGGGCTCTGGCTTCGAACCACTGGTCGAGCAAGATGTCGATACCCTTGTCATCTGCGACAAGCGCGACTCAGGCCCTTATGTCCAACGTTCTCCTTGGGTCCTGCGAAAGCTCGCCGCGACGGGAAAGTTCCGCTTCGAGTCATACGGAGGCAACGATCACCTGTTGCTCACCGAGGATTTCCGGAACTACGTGGCGGACATGCTCACGGAACACGTGCTCGCCCGTTTCGCACCACTAAACGGACAACGGTCACTGCCGGAGAGCCAACAAGCTCTCACGTGACCTCGAATCAGCCGACCGTGCCGTGAAGCTCGAGCTGGACCCGAGCGCTGATTTCCTCTGTTAGTTGGCGCAACTCTTCTCGAGTTGGCTCGACTCTTGCCGCCCAATGCTCCCAGGCACCCCGCCAAAAAACATCGCGGTAGCTCGTTCGCTCCAACGTCTGCAGCGTCGTGTCGATCTCGACGTAGGTCGTCACGACGTCGAGGTACGAATCGACGATCTTCTGCATTGCCGAGGAGCCAAAGGTGCGTATCTGAGAGCTGATGCGGGCGATGTCCTCTTGAGTCGGTGGATTTGGCCTCGCACCTACCGGCACCTCGGCACGGTTGGTGTTCACGAATCCCAGGACGGTCTGGAGGAACAGAAGCAGAGCCTGATACGAGGTCGAGCGCGCGGCGTGATCTCGTGACTCGCGGTTGAATCTCAGTTCCATCCGGCGGTGGGATCGTTCGAGCAGCAGCAAAGGAACGGCCACCAAGACGCCTCCGGCGACTGCTCCATAGAGGGCGAACGCCCCGTTCGTGTCCCACCATTGAATTGCCGCCACGGCAGCCCCTCCGCGGTCTGCTCGGCGGGGAATTCCTTCGCGTTGCCCGTCTGCTCGACCGTCGCCCGTGTCGATTTGCATCGAACGACCGTGATTGTGGTCGTTCGCCATGGTATCCGGACAAGGGTCACCCATAACGGGCGGCACTCGACCAGAATGACGTTCTATGCGTCTAGGCAACCTTTACGGGCCAGACAGCACTTTCCTGGGTATACCTCGAGCCGACCTCGACGATCCGACGTCGTACGAAGGAGCGGGTGCGGTGGTGATCGGGGCCCCTTTCGACGGCGGGACGTCGTACAGGCCCGGTTGTCGGTTCGGGCCACAGGCGATCCGTGGGACGGATTACCTGCCGCACGACGGTCGTCGGCCTCATCTGGCGTTGGACGTCGATCCCTTGAACGAGCTCGGCGTTGTCGACGCAGGAGACGTCGAGATGCCGTCGGGCGAAACCGAGCTCTCGCTCGGGCGTCTCGAAGACGCCGTCCTTCGGATCGTTCGCTCGGGAGCCGTACCGGTGGTGCTCGGGGGAGACCACACGATCGCGTTGCCCGACGTCACAGCTCTGGCACGACACGTCGGTTGGGGACGTGTGTCGGTCGTCCACTTCGACGCTCACGCCGACACGGGTGACACCCAATTCGGGTTGCTCTATGGGCATGGCACCCCGATGCGTCGGCTGATCGAGTCCGGGGCGACACGAGGTGATCGGTTCTTGCAGATCGGGTTACGCGGCTACTGGCCCGAGCCCGAAACTCTCGCGTTCATGTCTGAGGCGGGGATGCGGAGTTACGAGATGACCGAAGTCGTTGCTCGCGGTCTCGATAATTGCTTGTCCGAGGCGTTCGAAATCGCGACGCGTGACTGTGATTCTGTTTTTTTGTCGGTCGACGTCGACGTCGTCGATCCTGGCGCGGCCCCCGGCACCGGAACCCCGGAGCCGGGAGGCCTCAGCCCACGTGAGCTGCTTTATGCGGTACGACGGGTGATGATGGAGCTACCTGTCGGTGGAGTCGACGTCGTCGAGGTTGCGCCACCTTTTGATCACGCGGACGTCACAGCGTTTCTCGCAAACCGGATCGTCCTCGAGGCATTGTCGGGCCTTGCGTGGCGACGGAGGATCGATCAAGGGGAGGCGGCGCGGCGGCCCGAAACACCTTTGCTCGTCGA
>DASPVS010000103.1:0-5286 GCA_035622235.1 Acidimicrobiales bacterium
GCGGCTCGACAGCCGAAGCTCCCTCCGAGTTCCCGGGGAAGCCGGTGCGCCCGACGTCGGATCCGTCGGTCGCTCGACCCGGTGACGCGGGTCCCGGTGAGACGGGTCCTGGTGACACGGGTCCCGGCGATACGGTCCCACGGTTCTCCTGCAGCATCGCGCGAACACTACCGGGGCGCCGTCTCACTCAACCGGGGCGCTCTTAACGCTCCGCTCGCGCCTGCCCCGGGTAGCATCTGCTCGTGAGGGTGTCGACGCGCGGGGATTACGCAAGCCGGGCGCTGCTGTCACTTGCGCTTCACGCAGGAGACGAGAGCCCCACCTCGGTTCGCGATATCGCTGAGCGCACGGGACTCCCTCAGCCCTACCTGGAGCAGATCTTGCTCGCGTTGAAGGGAGCGGGGCTGGTCCGCTCCAAACGTGGGGTCGGAGGCGGTTATGTGCTCGCGCGTCCGGCCGAGCACATCACATTGGGACAGATCGTGAGCGCTGTCGACGGTCCGATCGTGGCCGGCGACTTCGGGCGCCCGCACGAGAACGGCGCCTGCGAGCACGAGGGCCAGTGCGTGCTGTTGAGCGTTTGGTCCGACGTCGGCGAATACATGCGAACGCACCTCGACTCGTTCACGTTGGCCGACATGGTCCGGCGCTCTCTCGGCACCAGCGTTCCTGCTTCATCGGCTTGAACCGCGCCCAGGTGAGAACCTGGCACTCGTGATCCCATGATCGGTCTTCGAATTATCTCGATCGCCTTCGGCATCTTCATCGTCGCCGGAGATCTCGTCGACATCGTGGCGTCGCTCATCGTTCCGCGACCACACGTGAGCGGGCCCGTCGCGTGGGCGACCAAGGGGTACCACGGTGTGATACATGCGGTCGCACGCCGCGTGCCGTCCTTCTACGAAAGGGACAGGTTCCTCTCGATAACAGAGCCGCTGACACTCCTTGTCAGATTGGGCCTCTGGTTGGCCGGCGGAGTCGTCGGCTTCGCTTTCATCATCTGGGGATCGGACCATGCGTCCTTTGCGACGTCCTTCGTGGAGAGCGGATCTTCGATATTCACGCTGGGCTTCGCGAACCAGAGGGGTCTCGTGCCTGCGTTTGTCGCATTCGTGGCAGCCGCGTTCGGCCTGACGGTCGTCGCTCTACAGATTGCCTACCTCCCATCGCTGTACGACGCATTCAGCAGACGCGAGAACCTGGTGACGATGCTCGAGAGCCGGGCCGGCTCCCCGCCGTGGGGTCCCGAGCTGCTCGCCCGTCACTACCTCGTCGGGATCGAGAGCAACCTGCCTCAGTTCTTCTCGGACTGGGAGCGCTGGTCTGCTGACGTGGCGGAGAGCCACACGACTTACCCGAGCCTGCTGCGGCTTCGCTCACCTCATCCAACGAATTCCTGGATCGTGGGCCTGGTCTCCGTTTTGGACGCGGCTGCTCTTCTACTCTCCCTCAGACCCTCGACGGCGCCCGCGGAGGCGAGGTTGTGCTTGAGGATGGGCTTTACGTGCTTGCGCGACATCGCCACGGTCCTGAATGTTCCGTTCGATCCCGACCCCCGTCCGGACGACCCGATCTCGCTCACCCGGGGCGACTTCGACGATGCGATCAAGTGGCTCGAGAACGCGAACGTCTCCCCTGAGCGAACCGGGTCCGAAGCCTGGCCGGACTTCGTGGGGTGGCGCATCAACTATGAATCCGCCGCATACGGGATAGCGGACAAATTGTTCGCACCACCCGCTCCGTGGACGGGACCGCGGCACTACTCGGAGCGAACTTCGATCAGATTCGTTCGCCCGGCGCACCGCGCTCCAGACAAACCGGACGCCGAGCCAGTCCCGGGAATGAGCGAGGACGGTTCGACCGATACCGGTTGAACAACGTTTCGAGTGATAAAGGGGCGCTTCATAGCGCCATCGGCATTTTCCCGAGGACAGTTGAAGTAGCTGCGCTTTGGCGAGGCCGCAAGTCTCGCGCGTCGGGCTTCATTCGAGGGGAAATGTCCCGTCGTCGTTCCATCTCAGGATCGCCGGCTCGTCGTGCTCCCAACCGAGGACGCTTATCGACGCTGGGCGCAGGACGAATCGGGCGCCGTTCGAAGCGTCCAAACCGAGCCACAAGGCCGCGAGCACGCGGAGAAAATGAGCGTGAGAAAAGACGAGGACATCACCTCCGACGCCTCGTACCTCGTCGATCACGCGCTCTGCACGCCGCGCGACGTCGTCTAACGTCTCGCCGCCTGGCGTTCCTTCTCTCCAAAGAGACCAACCCGGGCGCTCGACACAGATCTCTGCCGTTGTCTTGCCCTCGTCCTCTCCGTAATCCCACTCGCACAAGTCCTCTCGCTGCTGGGCGACCAGTCCGAAACCCGCGAGAGCGCACGTTTCACGTGCTCTGGCGAGGGGGCTCGTGAGCACTGCCGCAAACGTCCTCCCGGCGAGGCGCCTGCCCAGCCCCTCGGCTTGTCGCTCCCCGACTTCATCCAAGGGGATGTCGGTTCGACCGGTGTGTCTTCGCTGCAAGGTCCAGAGCGTCTCGCCGTGCCGGACCGCCACCAGACAAGGCGCGCCGGCTACGTCTGCCGGAAATGCATCTTCCGAGGATGTTCCGAGACCGAGAACGACGGTGGCGCTCTCGTCCGAGGTCAGATCGGGCATGGGGGAAAGCGCAGCACCACCGGCGTCGCCGTGCAACCCAGGTTCCTGGACAACCGAACCATTCGGCGATCGAGCGTCTCGTACGACGAGACGACCGCAACCTGTGGGTACGACGAAGACGACCGCAAACTGTGGCAGTAAGGGCCACGGAGCGAGGCGAAGACCGCCGCAAAGGCATGCTCGCTGGAAAGAGGGATTAACGCCAAGAGGGGGAGCGTTGAGTTTGGGTCCCCGAGTTCCGCACCATCAGGAAAAAGCCCTGGGTCGGAATGGAATGCAGGAGACGACATCGGTGTTGTTCACAATCGAGCGAGCGACGGAGATAAGAAATCTGATGGCGAAGAGCAGTAGCGGAACTCCCGACAGCATCCGGTTGTTCTTGGACGACCTGGATCGTTACCCCTTGCCAGACCACAACGAGCAGGTGGAGCTGGCCAAGGCGGTTGCGGCTGGTGACGACGAGGCTCGGCGCAGGATGATCGCAGCAAACCTGCGTTTGGTGATCCACTGGGCACGCCGGTACCAGGACCGCGGTGTCGACTTCACCGATCTTGTGCAGGAGGGCACCTTCGGGCTCATGCGGGCCGTGGACAAGTTCGATTGGCAGCGCGGCTTCAAGTTCTCGACTTACGCGACTTGGTGGATCCGCCAAGCGCTTCAGCGTGCGGTTCAGCAGCACGGCAACACCATTCGTGTTCCAATGGAGGTCGCGGAACAGGCTCAGCGGGTAGACCGGACGACCTGGGAGCTCTCGAGCGAAATGCGTCGTGAGCCGACCCCCGAGGAGATCGCCGAAGCCAGCGGATTGGATGTTGAGAGCCTCAACGACCTCGCCCAAGCTGCAAGGGTCGTCGCGAGTCTGGACCAGCCGGCGGGCGCCGACAGCAACACGCCGCTCGGAGATCTCGTGGGCGCCGACGAGCACGCCGCTTTCGAAGATCAGATCGAGCGCCGGCTCGTCCTCGACGGGGTGCGCGAGGCGGTCGACGACCTCGACGAACTCGAGCGCAACGTTGTTCGTCTCCGCTTCGGCCTAGACGGTAGTGGCCCGACCTCGTTGCAGGCGACCGCTGCCCGGCTGGGAATCGGCGTACGAAGAGCGCGCCAGGCAGAGGCGAGAGCCTTGCAGCGACTTGCCGCCGTGCCGGCGGTCGAGGCGGCCCACAGAGCAGCCTGACCGCGCTCCGCCTCGCCAGCCCTATTCGGTGTTCAAGCGGGAAAGGGTATCGACGAGGTCTGGCGGCAACGGAGAGTCCCAACTCAGGTCGCGGCCGTCCGGGTGCTTGAGCGCCAACCGATGAGCGTGGAGGAAAACGCGCCCCGGACCGAGGCTCGAACCTAGCTCCGGCGGCCTCGTGGATCTTCCTCCGTATCGATCGTCCCCGATGACCGGATGACCTATCGCGGCGAGATGAACCCGGATCTGGTGAGTCCGGCCCGTCTCGAGCTTTGCCTCCACGAGAGTCGCTTGGACAGGTCGCGCGAATCTCTGCAAGACACTGTACGAAGTCCTTGCATCGCGTCCGCCCCTCGACACTGCCATGCGCGTTGGGGTGCGAGAGGAGCGCCCGATCGGCGCGTCAATCACTCCGGCGTCCGCGTCCAGGGAACCTTTGACAAGAGCGAGGTAGGTCCTACCGGCGCTGCGTTCCCGAAGTTGCAACGAGAGCGATCGCTGTGCTCGGGCCGTCCGAGCCACGACCATCAGTCCGGAGGTCCCCTTGTCTAGCCGGTGGACTATTCCCGGCCTTTCGGGAACACCGCCGCCCTTTTCGAGCGAGCGCAGATCGGGAAACCGGTGGATCAGGCCGTCGACGAGCGTGCCGCTCGCGTGCCCGGACCCGTGGTGGACGACCAGGCCAGCAGGCTTGTCCACCACGATGAGATCTTCGTCTGCAAAAACGATCTTGAACTCGACATCGGGGTCCGGACGCAGTCGCGATGTTTGAGCGGGTGGTATCGCGACGGAGAGACGGTCTCCCTCCGAGACCGGACGGCTACGAGATATCGCGACCTTGCCCTCGATCGTGACCAGGCCGTCATCGATGAGACGCGCAGCGTCCTTGCGTGAAACGCTGAGCATGAGAGACAAAACCTTGTCGAGTCTCTCCCCTGCCACGTTCCGCGCGACTGTCCACTCGAAAGAATCCGAAGACGGTCGCCGGGAGCCCTCTGACAGATCCCGAGGGCGACCGGACTCGCCCGGCGAGCCTGACAAGCCCGGCGAGCTCGGCGAGCTCGGCGAGCCTGACAAAACTTCGCTCGACAAAGTTTCAGAGGAAGCGGATCGGTCGGAACGGGGCCCTGCATGCCGGTCCTGATGGGACGGGGAGGATCTCTGCCCGTCAGTCACCCGGTTCACCGTGATCCGGCCCGTCTCGCGCCGTGTGCGAAGCCTCACGTCCGGATATCAAAATCGATCCTGCGAGAAGAACAGCGCCTACCGAAATGCAAGCGTCGGCGACATTGAACGTGGGCCAGAAATGCAGATCGACGAAGTCCACGACCCCGCCGTGGTAACCGCGTAGCACCCGATCGGCCAAGTTTCCGAGCGCACCACCGATCACGAGGCCGAGTGAGATTGCCACCAGGTTCGACCGTGCGTGTCGCGCCGCCACAACGAGCGCGGCCA
>DASPVS010000104.1:0-4111 GCA_035622235.1 Acidimicrobiales bacterium
CCTCTCGTGGAAGGACAGGGGGACGAGCGCCGAAACAGACGAAAACGTCGCAACACAAAGCGAGAAGACTGATCCTGCCCCCCGCCGCGTGCCGGCAGCTGCCGCCTATCCGCTACCCCCTGGCCCTGCCCCCTGCCGCACGACCCCGAGCCCTCAGGCCTGTCAGTTCAGTGGCATGCCCCACAGCGGAAACCACCGGCTGAGGTCCTCTTCAATAGGCAGGTCGGATCCGACGATGCCCCTGATTCGAAGTTCGAGCTCGCTGTCGCGCTGTTCGCCACCAGTTGGTGCGAATGGGTAGAACGTGCCCCGCTTGGCCAGATATACGAGGTAGAGCGGCTGCGTGACCGGCGTGTCGCCCAAAGCGTCAGGATCCGCACCGGGCTCGGCGCCGGGATGGAAGCCGAAAACCGAACAAAGAAGCTGCGTGCTCCAGCCTGCATCCTCTAGCGAGGAATGGACCATGTGGGCCCGGGTGACGACGTCGTCGATACCACCGCCTTCGACGATGATCCAGCGATACCCGAAGTTGTCTGCTACGTGGCGGACGTGCAGATCTGCGTCAGACGCAGCGCCGCCGCCTGTGTCCGACGGATCGTCGGCCGTTCGCAAGAGCTGTTCGACGTCGGCCTGCATCTGGGCAAACGCCTGGCCGGCCGGTGGTTTGAAACAGACTCCTGCCTGGCCGGTGGGAACAAGCCCAGCGGCGGCTTGCAGGGTTACGGCCGCGGACGGCAATGCGAACAGCGCGTCGAGATTGGCCCGTACGGGCTTTGTCCGTCCCAGGATCGTGTCGAAGATGCCCACTTCGGTAGAGCCTTGTCCCTGGTCGACCGATCCGTCTAGGCCTGGTTCATCTCCGCTTCGAGCTGGGAGAGCTGAGCCAAGCGCCGCTCGAGAGTCGGGTGCGTCGAGAACAACGACGACAGGCTGGCCCCCTTCGAAAAAGCGGGCGTGAAGTAGAACGCGTTGAAGCTCTCGGCGGCACGCAGGTCGCGCCTTGGGATACGGCTCATCTCGCCGGTGACCTTCACGAGAGCGGATGCGAGCAGGGACGGTCTGCCGATGAGAATGGCGCCCGAACGGTCGGCGGCAAGCTCGCGATACCTCGACAAGGCCATGGTCAAGAGGAAGCTGATTGCATAAACGATCAGAGATGCAAGTAGCACACCTAGTTCGATGAGGGCGGTGTTTTCGCCACTCCTGTCGTCACCGAATCCTCCGAAGAGCCCCGTGTAGAACAAGACACGCGTGACGAGTCCGGCGACCAACCCGAGAAAGCTCGCGATCGTCATGACCGCGACGTCGCGGTGAGCGACGTGCGAGAGCTCGTGCGCGAGGACGGCTTCGAGCTCCGGCTCGTCGAGCCGACGCATGATGCCCCGAGTGGCGCAAATGACCGCATTGTTGGGGTTTCGGCCCGTCGCGAATGCATTGGGCATGTCGACCTCGGCTACTGCGACCCGAGGCTTTTTCATATCGGCGAGAGCGCACAAGCGGTCGACCACTCCGTGCAATTCCGGCTCCTGTTCGGGTGAAACGACGTGACCACCCATGCCGAAAAGAGCGATCTTGTCGGAGAACCAGTATTGGGCGAACGCAAGGCCAAGCGGCACGATCAGAACGATTGCGATGCTCGCTCCGACCGCGTAGAGCACTCCGCCGACCAATGCGTAAAGGGCGACGAGCAGGAATCCCGTGAGGAACATCCGCGCCGTGAGGCCGCGGTCTGCTGGGATGCGACGCGAGACTGCCATCAGTTGTTCACCTCTGATTTCTTCATTTGTTCAGATACCTCCGACCCTTGTTGTGGGTCTTGCGAGTGTGGCTGGCTTTGATCCGAGTCTGAAGGAGCTGGACCGGAGACAGCTGAGTCTGTAGCTGGCCCCGAAGCCGTTCCGGCACCTTCCGACCGGATAGGGCCCTCGTTGGAACGGTCCCCGGATGAAAGCTCTCCGGCGGAACTCGTGATCAACTCGCCCCGCAGACGGACAAGCTCCGACTCCACCTGTGAGGAAGCCGCCATCTTGTCCAGCTGCATCTGGATGTCGTCGCGGGTCGAGGTGAGGTCTGTGAGGGCACCCGACTCGAGTAGCTCGTCGACCGCCCCTGCACGAGCCTGCATATCCGCGATCTTGTCTTCGGCCCTCTGCATCGCCATCCCGGCGTCGAGAGCGGATTCCGATATGCCTGAGACCGCCTCGCCGATACGGCTCTGAGCTTCCGCCGCCGTGTACGACGCCTTCATAGTCTCTTTTCGCGTTCGGAACGCTTCCACCTGCGCCTGAAGGCGTTGGGAGGTCTCGACGAGCTTGGTTTCCTGGACGACGATCTGATCGTGCTGCCTTCCTAGCTCCTCCATTTCGGTGCCCGCGGCTGCACGGCGCCTGAGAGCCTCCCGAGCGAGGTCTTCGTTCTTCTGTCCGAGCGCAGCCCTGGCCTGGCCCTGCAACTTGTCCGCCTGCTGACGAAGCTGTTTGGCCTGGAGCTCGATCCGCTTGCGGGCTGTTGCAACCTCCGCCACGCTCCGACGTACCTTTTGCAGGTTCTCGACTTGCTTCTCATAGGACAGGTCGAGCGTGTCACGAGGATCCTCGACCCTGTCGAGAAGCTTGTTCGTTTTCGCACGAAAGATGTTCGCCAACCGCTGCCAGAAGGCCATTGGCAGGCCCGTCCTCTCTTCGGCCGACCACGCGACCTACCCCTCGAGCATAGGGGAGGTCGACCTGTGGATCGGCGCGATCGAAGGTGTGCTTCACCTGCGACGTCGGTGTCTTCGGACCAGTGGACCGACTGCTTTTCCCGGCCGGTACTTTGGGGGGATGGCGCCCGAACTCTGCCTGCTCAGCGTGCACGCACACCCCGACGACGAAGCGTCGAAAGGCCCGGGAACTATCGCCCGGTACCACGCTGAAGGCGTCCGGACCGTTCTGGTGTGCTGCACAGGGGGTGAGGAGGGGGACATCCTCAACCCGGCGATGGACAGACCGGAGATACGCAGCGATCTTGCGTCCATCCGAGCCGCGGAGCTGGATGAGGCGGCCAGGGTCATCGGCTACGACGAAGTGGTCAAACTTGGATACCGAGACTCGGGGATGCCCGGCACGCCAGCGAACGAGCGCAAGGAATCCTTCGCACAGGCGCCGCTCGAGGAAGCGGTTGGTCGGTTGGTGGAGGTGATGCGCCGGGTGAGGCCGCAAGTCGTGATCACGTATCCGGAGGATCAGAGCGGTTATCCCCACCCCGACCACATACGCGTACACGAGATCACCGTCGCAGCGTGGGACGCCGTAGGGGACAGAAGCGCGTTTCCCGGCGCTCACGAACCCTGGCAACCGATGAAGCTGTACTACAACGGCTGGTCCTCGGCCCGGGTCCTCGCGATGCACGAGAAGTTCCTCGAGCTTGGCCTCGAGTCACCATTCGGCGAGGAGTGGGTGGAGCGGATGTCGCGTCCGCAGCCCCCGCCTACCACCACCATCGACGTCTCCGATTTCGCCGATGTGAGGAGGCTCGCTCTCCTCGCTCATGCCACCCAGGTGGACCCAAACTCACGGATGTGGTTCGGGCTGCCTCCTGAAGTGGCTCGGACCATTCATCCGGTGGACGAGTACACGTTGGCTCGATCGAACCTCGCCCCCTCGGCCAACTCGGACGGAAACGTATCGCCCGTTGAAGATGATCTCTTCTCGGGGATCAGAGATCTGGCGACCCGTTCGACCTAGAGCCTCGTCCACCTCACCACTGAGCGACGACCCTCTATTACGCCATTACGCCGCTCTTCAGCTTTCTCGCAAGGGGCGTCGGCGGCTCGGCCGGGTCTTCCTCTGATGTGCCCGCCGGTCCAACTTGCCCATTCGCCGTGGCCTCTTAAAATCCGCGCAGCCGCAGATCCGTAATCTCGGCGCCGCGGGGACACAGGAGGGTCAACATGACGAAGTGGCTGACTCAGGAGTGGCTCGACGAGACACGAGGTTTGGCCGAGCGACAGCCTGAGCGTCCGGGAGCGTCGGCTCGCATGCAGTACGTAGTCACCGGTGGTCCTGAAGGTGACATCCAGTACTACTGGCTGCTCGAGAACGGCAAGCTCACTGACAGCCGACTCGGAAAG
>DASPVS010000105.1:0-3641 GCA_035622235.1 Acidimicrobiales bacterium
TCACCGGACGGTCCCTCGATGGTGGCCGTGAAAGTTTCCGAGTCGCCGACTTGGGGAGAGGAAGAAGAATCCTGAACGGTCATGATGGGGCTCCCGCGCGTGGGAGCGCCGGTTCCGGGCGCGTATGCCTCCACCGAGTAGATCGGCGCTGTCGTCGGAAAACCTGGGGTCCAGTACCAAGGTTGCAAACCACCGGCCTGGCCGCTGTAGTCGATCGCAGTCACTTCGACGCGTATCGCCGATGCGCTTGTCGGGGGGAAGCTGAACAGCTCGGCGCGGTCGAAGAACTCGTTGGTCTCCTGTGCGACGGTCGTCCAATTTCCGTCGGAGAGTACCTGCACGGTGTAGTTGCGGAGCCCGGGCAAGACGCTCGCGATCGAGCTTCCGGCGACGACGATTCGATCGATGGTGGGCGACCCGTTCAGGTCCACGGTGATCGTCGGCGAGCTGTCGCCCGCCTCAGGGTCCCACCCTCCGTTCGTGGCGTCGGATGTCCCTTGTATCACGTTGTCCGGCGAGGACCCCGAGGCAGTTGACGACGCGCTGGCGGTCGCTCCTGCGCTCGCGAGCGCCAGGTTTGGCCCGAAAGTCTCGGCTGGCCCGACGCCGAGCGTGTCTCCTGTCGGGACGCTCAGGTAGATCGGTGCGGCCGTGATGGTGAGAGGCGTGTCGGTTCCGTTTGAGACCTGGAGCGTCCCGGGCGAACCGAGGACGTCGGTGGTTGCGATCGTGGCGGGGCCGGTGCCAGACGCCAACGTCACATCGGCCGAAATCGACGCTACGTCGTCGGTCCACAACACGAGCTCGTCGTTGCTCGAGCCCTCGCTCGAACCGAAGAGTTCGGCGTAAACGTGGGGAATTCCTGTGGTCACCGAGCCCAGGTACGGTCGTTTCCCGAGCAGTTGTGACGCTGTCATGACCGCGATCCCGGCGGGCTTCACGTACTGGTCGCTACTCGCGGCCGCTATGAGCGAGTACGACGTTCCCGGACCACTGAACTCTCCCTCGGGGACCACATAGTTCCAATTCGTGATGCCGACGGTCCGCAGCAGGATCCACTCCCGTGCAACCCAGTTCCCGACGTCGTAGAAGCTCGAGTAACCGTCGGACCAGAAGCCCTGTTCGGTGATCCATATTGGTTTCGAGGCGGCTCCGTATTCAGCCATCAGGTTCTGGAGCTGCACCATTCCCGGTATGACACCGTCTTCCTCGAAGGACCGGTCGTAGCTCGTGTACGGGTGCGTGGCGACGATGTTGAGGTACGAGAAGCCGCCTGCCTGCGCGATATCGCTCCAGTAGCCGATGTCCATCCCGCAAACTGTTCCACCGACCACCTGGTCGTCTCTTCCGGTCGCGCTGTTCACCGCCTGAACCGCTTCGTAGAACGGCTCGAGTATCTGCGAGACGTAGCTGGCGCCGGACCCCCAAGTGTTGTTTGGCTCGTTCCAGGCTTCGAAGTCGACGAGATCAGGCGCGCTCGACGCAAAATGCGATACGACGGCTTCAACGTCTTGCTGCCAGAGGCCATTGCCGTACTTGACGACCGCGGTGTCGACTGGGTTTCCGTCCGCCACTTGAATCTCGAAGTTGACGCCGAGAGACTTTGCTTCGGCGGCGGCTTCTTCGGTCTGCGGGTCGTAGTTCGAGAAGACCAGCGAGGATGGCCCACAAGCCGCGAGAGTGACGTCGTTCGGGTTGCAATCAGGGAGGAGTGTCGCCCACTCGAGCTGCTCGCGCTCGAGATTCGTTCCTAACTCGCTGGCGAGCTCCACTCCTCTTTCGGGCGCCGGGCCTCCGTAGCCGACGCCAGGGTCGAGAGTCGAAAAGTTGAGTGGGTCCCCTGCTGCTCCCACGGAGTACGTGAGGCACGTCGAACCTACGGTCGACCCGCTTTGCGCCAGCTGGGCGTTCACGAGGTAGACCCCCGGCCCTTGATCAGCAGCAGGGATGCTGAGCGGTATCGACAAACTTCCGTCACCATTGACGTTCGCATCCGACAAAGGCACCGTCGTCGCGCCCGGCCACGAATCGGTCGTGTCCTGTACGCGGTCGACGACTTCGTAGCTGAGCGTCAACGTCGATTTCAACGGAGCCCACCACGCGTCGAAACCCGCGGTCACCGTTGGCTCGGTGCCAGGCGGGAAATAGCCGGCTGTCACCGGAGTGCTGAGACCAGCACCGATGCCCAGGGTGTCTCCGAAACCGAACTGTGTGGGCTGTTGGGGTTGGGACACCAGAGCCTGGAGGTTGGACAGCGATATCGATCCGATACCGCTGTAGGTGGCGAAGTAGATGGTCGAACCGACGACTTGCAGGGGGGATCCACCTTCGGGTCCTCCGAGGGTATTGGCCGACGCGCTTCCCTGATAAAGACCCTGTGTGCTGAATGCGTCGATGCCGTGTCCCCAATTGGCGTCGCCGGAATCGGCTACATAGATCGTCGACCCGATCTCGGTCGCAAAGCCCTGCTGATAAAAAGCGAAAGGCGCACCAGGATAAGTGGGCGCGTTCCCCCCGCTCGTTGAATTACCGAAGTATCCGGTTTCCTGGCCGGACGAGTTGTACTCGTACACGTAGTTTCCGTCGTCGACGAGCAGGCCGCCGGACGTCGTGTAATCGATCATCTGGTCCGATCCAGCGGCAGCCAGAGGCTCCGTGCCGACGACGTCCCCCGAGGAGTTGTAGAGAGGTCCTCCGGCGGATGCTTGGATGGTCACGGCGACTGCGAACGTTCCCGAGCCGTAATGCCAACTGAACATGGCGCGCGGAACGCCCGAGAAGGGTTGGCTCCATACGAGACTTCCGCCCGGTGTCATTTTTTCGAGCGCGAAGCTCGTACCGACGAGGGCGAAGAGGTAGACGTCACCGTCCGGTCCGACGACCATGTCGGTCGGAGCATTCCCCAGTGAGAAGGGGAGAGAAGCAGACGACACGAGGCTCCCGGACAAGTTGTAAACGTTGAGCGAGTTCGGTGTGAGCACGTAGATCTCGTTGTCGGAGATGACGAAGTTCGACACCGACACCGTTGCGAGTGAGGTCACCGGATCGGACGGGCCCTGTAATGACGAGTACTGAAGAGCAGAAGGATCGGCCACTCCGCATGTGGGAGCTGCAGGAGAGGCCGTCGTCGCGGACGCGGGTGAGCTGCGTCCGCTTTGGGCCGCGAACACTCCGATCGCAATCGCCAAAACGAGCGACAACCGCGCTGCTCTAGCGTGACGCCCGCCTCGCTTGCGCGACGGACGCGGAGTCAGCCTGGACCGGTTGTCGAAGAACGTGGGGTGCATCCGTCCTCCTCGCCGAACAGGGACCTCTGCCAGGGCTATCGGCAGGCGTGCCCGCCACCTTGAGTGGCGAATTACCCGTTCGAATCACTCAGAGTGAAAAAAAGCGCAATCTGCCTGAAGGAAGCCACCCACCTCCGGTGGTGTCTGGTTGGGGAAGGTTCGGGTGAAGTGTGGTTGGGGAAGGTTCGAGGTTCGGGTGGGTGTCTGTTCTGGAAGAGCGAAGGTATAACGACAACCGCCGGCGCGTTGACACAGCTGTCACAACTCCGGGACAACCAGACGACAACGAGGTTTGATAATGATGGGTTGCAGCGCGGACAGGGTCAACGTTTGATCGAAGCCAGAAGGCGCAGA
>DASPVS010000106.1:0-3069 GCA_035622235.1 Acidimicrobiales bacterium
GCGTCGTAGACCGGCATCGGGAAGTACATCTTGATGCCCCCGAGAGCGTCGACAACGCCTTGAAAGCTGTCGAAGTTCAACTCGACGAAGTGTTGGATCGGGATGCCGAAGTCGTCTTCGATCGCAGCCACGAGCTGGCTCGGGTCTCCCACGGTGCTGTTGGTCACACCCGAAGGGTCGCCGAGCGCAGCGTCGATCTTGTTCACGCCGTCGTGGCGCGCATTGGGTACGAACGTGTCACGAGGTATCGACAACAACGACGCCCGATCGTGGTCAGGGTCCAAATGCAGGATCATCACCACGTCGCTGTTGATCCCGCTCAACTGCGCGCTGCATATACCGAAGGCACCGTTCTGCTGAGCCAGCCCGCACCTTGTCGTAGACCCGATCAGGAGGATGTTCTCCATGTCCTTGTGGACGCCGCTCGTGGGTACCGCCTTCAGATGCTCCACTCGGATCCGGTCGATGCGGTTGTTCTCGTACCAGAGAAAGCCCACCCCTGCCAGACCGACCAACAGCAGGAATCCGACCACCGAAATGAGACTGATCAGGATGCGCTTCCTACGTCTTCGCGACCTCCGGGCGCGCTCGGCGTCGTGACGCTGCCGGCGCGTCATCGGCGCGGAAGATTGGATATGCCCTCGAGCGCCAGGAGACCATCCCGCGCCTGTCTGGTCCTCAGACATGGGACCGGAATCTACCCGTGAGTTCCAAAGCTACGGAGTCGCCCGAACGCTGCAACATCGACCGCTACGAGGACATGTGCTCCCGGTGGCTCTTCTCGGCGTATCAGTCCGTGCTTTGGACGTCCGGCAGAGCGGACGCATCGAGCAGATGGTGCGAGAGATCCCCGACCAGATCGGTGCGAAACCTACGCTCACTGAAGCGCCAACGTCCCTCGTGCCGCTCGAAACGGTCCCTGTACCTGCCTACGAGGATGCATTGCAGGGCCAAACCGGGGGCGGCTTGGAGCACGGCGAAAGAGGAACGGGCTGCGGCGGTGCCGGATTCTTCGTCGACCTCGATCCACAGGTTCGTCGTCACGTGACGGGTCTTCGGCGTTCCGTCGTCGAACCGGCGAGTCGTCGCGTTGTACAGGCGCAAGACCTTGTCCCGACCCGTGATCTTCAGTCCCCTCCCGCCAGCCGGAGCAACGTCTTCCATGTCGGCGCCAACCTCAGCGTCGGCAAGAAGGTCCGCCACTCCTTCGAAGTCGCCCGAGTCGATGCGCTCGGCGTACTCGGCGATCAGGTTCTCTATGGCCCCCCGGCTGCTCGTCACGAACGAACCGTAGCCAATCATCGATCTGGAGCGACAAGGCTCGGATCCGGAGGCCGAGAATCCGTACTCGAGAATCTCTACTAAATCTATATTGAAAGTCGATTTAGACTCGCCTAGTATGGCGAGCGGCACCTCGTTGCCGCCGGGCCCCAATCGTGACCGATCGGACCGTTCGGGGAAGCCCCCCACCCCCGGTCCGTTCGGCACGTCCGGCTCCTCGCAAGCCAAGGGTCACCGCAGCACGTCAGCCATCTCGGCTATCCGAAACCCGGAAACCCTTTGGGGTCGCAAAGCTCGCCCAAAAGCAATTTCCTGGGGCTCCGGAGGGCATCGTGGACGCGGTGACCCTCTCGCCACCGCGATCCACGATCCTGTCGTTCTAGGCAGCCCTGTCGTTCTAGGCAGCCCTGTCGTTCTAGGCAGCGCTGAACGCCGGCACGAACGACTGCGACGAGTTGCGCGCGTCCTCGACGCCGCCTGCGAGAGCGACCTTGAGGACGTCAGAGACCTCGTCGGCTAGGTGGAAAGTCATCTGATCGCGCACCGCTTCGGGAACGTCCTCCAGATCAGGGCCATTGCGGCTCGGCAACACGACCTCGGTCAGGCCGGCGCGGTGAGCCGCAAGCACCTTCTGCTTGACGCCCCCGATGGGCAACACGCGACCTTGCAATGTGACCTCTCCGGTCATGCCGACCACCGGACGAACCGGTTCGTCTCGAAGCAAGCTCACCAAAGCACTGACCATCGTCACGCCCGCCGACGGACCGTCCTTGGGAACGGCACCCGCCGGAACGTGGAGATGGAATCGCTTGTGCTCGAAACGGCTCCGATCGATCCCGAGTTCGTCGGCGTGCGAGCGCACGTGTGACAGTGCGATCTCTGCCGATTCCTTCATGACGTCTCCGAGCTGTCCCGTGAGTGTCAGTCCCTCGGGCCCGTCCATCGCCGTCGCTTCGACGAAGAGGACGTCGCCTCCGGTTCCGGTCACCGCGAGTCCCGTTGCGACGCCCGGGACAGCGGTGCGATCAGCCGCCTCGAAGAAGAAGCGTTGACGCCCCAGCCATCCGCGGATGTCTTCGGCTTCGATAATGACCGGAGCCTTCGCGTCTCCAGAAGCGATCTTCGTCGCCACCTTGCGGAGCAAGCGACCCAACTCGCGTTCGAGGGATCTGACACCGGCCTCGCGTGTGTAGTCGGCGACGATCGCACGTAGCGCTTCGTCGGATATCGAAACCTCGTCTGCATTCAAGGCCGCGCGTTCGAGCTGACGGACGAGCAGGTGATGTCTTGCGATCTCGACCTTCTCGTCCTCGGTATACCCGTCGAGGCGAAGAACCTCCATGCGGTCGAGAAGAGCCGCGGGGATCGTCTCGACGACGTTCGCAGTCGCGATGAACAACACCTTGGACAGGTCGAGCTCGACTTCCAGGTAGTGATCGGTGAACGTGTGGTTCTGTGCAGGGTCGAGGACCTCCAACAGAGCAGAGGACGGGTCTCCCCTGAAGTCGGCACCCAATTTGTCGACCTCGTCCAGCAACACAACCGGGTTCATCGTCCCTGCTTCACGAAGGGCTCTCACCAGACGTCCGGGCTGGGCACCGACATAGGTTCTGCGGTGTCCCCGGATCTCGGCTTCATCCCTCACGCCTCCGAGCGCAACCCGGACAAACGACCGACCCAGGGCGCGCGCGACCGATTCGCCGAGCGACGTCTTGCCCACTCCGGGCGGTCCCACGAGCGCAAGGATCGCGCCCGCTCCGCGGCCACGGACAACTTCCAGGCCTCGCT
>DASPVS010000107.1:0-6338 GCA_035622235.1 Acidimicrobiales bacterium
CCCCGGCTGCCTCACAGTCGGTGGAGCTGATGCATGAGACGGAGCTGAAGAAAGCTCCTTCCAATGAAGGCGGATTGGGAGTGACCATCGTCGACCAGCTGGTGCCGTTCCATTCCTCCGCCAGGGTGAGAGGCGCGGAGGACGACGTGGCGTACGTCCGTCCGGCGGCGTAACACGTTGAGACTAAGGGACACGCGATTGACGTCAACTCGTTGTCGGCTGAACCTGTCGGCGTGGGGGGGTTCACGAGCGTCCAGGTATTCCCGTCCCATTGCTCGACTATTGGGTCGGTGCCCGCAGAAGCCAAGCTGTAGCCCACGGCCAGGCACTCGTCGGCCGCAGGACAGGAGACCGACGTCAGAAACGTCTGGATCGCGCCACTTACGTTCGGCGTGTTTTCGATGGACCAGCTCGATCCGTTCCATTCCTCGGCCAGGGAAACGACATCGGGCGACGTGGTGGTGGCCGAACCGACGGACATGCAGAAGTCGCTGTTCACACAGGAGACGCCGGAAAGTGTGCTGGTGGTCGCCCCATTCTCGTCGGGCGTCGTGGCCACGGACCAAGACGATCCGTTCCACTTTTCAGCCACTGTGTTGGCGGTATTCGACAAAGTGAAGTCGGTTCCAACGGTGGTGCAATCCGAAGGACCCGAACACGACACGGCGTTAAGTTGCGGGAAGACGTCCCCTGGTCCGGTCGGGTTCGGACTCGTTTGCTGTGCCCATGCCTTCCCATTCCAGTGTTCTACGAGAGTCGAAAGCAGTGATCCCGTGGTGGATCCCCACCCCACGGCTAGACAGTTCGACTTCGACGAACAGGTGGTTCCGAGCAACTTTCCGGTAAAGGTCGCCGAGGGCTCCGGAACGGTCACCTGAGACCACGATGGCTGTGCATTTGCAACCTCGGGCATCAACAACGTGGTGCAAACGAGGGCCACGATGGTTGCGGCCGAACAGCGAATCGAGGTGAGCCTCAAGGTTCCCTCCTGGGCGTCATGGTGGTCGTGCAAAATCGACCTTCCATCAAGTCGGTCGGGCGCAGGGATCATCTCACAATTGGCCCAGGCGCAGTGTGGTCGTCTCCGCAGTACGTCCGCCGCTTGCTAGAACGGGAACGTGAAAGCAGCTGTCTATTACGAGAACGGCGGCCCCGAGGTCTTCCGTTACGAAGATGTGCCCGACCCGCCCGTCGCCGGATCGGACCTCCTGATTCGGGTGGAGGCCGTGAGCATCGAAGGTGGCGACACGCTCAATCGATCACAAGGCGAGCTCGTGCGCATACCTCACGTAGTGGGGTATCAGTGCGCCGGTACGGTCATAGAGGTCGGTGAAGAGGTCAAAGGGTTCACCCCAGGAGACCGATTGGTTTCTGTGGGTCTCGACGGATCCCACGCGGAACTTCGAAGCGTCGCCGAGCCCTTCGCATGGAGGATTCCCGACGCGCTGACCACAGAACAAGCAGCTTGTGTGCCCGTTCCGTTCGGAACTGCTCACGACTGCCTATTCGAATTCGGACACCTGGTGTCGGGGGAATGGGTTCTCATCCATGCAGCGGCCGGAGGGGTGGGGATCGCCGCAGTTCAAATGGCCAAACGTGCTGGTGCCGTGGTCCTCGGTACCGCCTCGAGCGATGACAAGTTGGAGCGTCTCAAGGAGTTCGGGCTTGACTTCGGGATCAACTACGCGCGTTCCGATTTCGTTACAGAAGCGAGACGATTGACAGAAGGTCGTGGAGTAGATGTGATCGTAGACTCGGTCGGCGGTGTCACTCTTCAGGGCAGCATAAACGCGCTCGGTTACCGCGGCCGGTGCATCACAGTCGGCGATGCAGGCCGCGCTCCAGCCGAATCCCTCGACATCTCGAGCATGCGACCCAACAATCAGACCCTCTCCGGTTATTTCTTGGGGGCGGAACTCTTGTTGTTCCCTCGGGCCCATAAAGTGATCGCGGAGTGCCTCGATGCCGTCGCCCGGGGCGAGCTCAGGGTGGAAATTGACCGGACGTATCCACTTTCCCAAGCGGCAGAGGCTCACGCGTACATCGAGAGTCGGCAGTCGTTCGGACGGGTGCTGCTGGTTCCGTAGCAAGAGGTTATGAGAAGGTGATGTGAACCAGCACAAGACCAATTTTCGCTGGAGAGACTATGGGCGATCATTGCGCGAGCGAGAAAACTTGACGCAGATGAGGGCCATGCTTAGGCTCCGCAGCCAATAGGCGGATCAACGAAGCGGTTCACAGTGACTCATGAGCTGACGGACGCCCGCTTGGGGGGACGGACGCCCGATGGGTGCCCTGGCGGACTGCTTGGAGAATGGAGCGGAGGATGAAATTCGCATCACTTGTAGGCCGGCTCGCGGCTGTGTGCTTTGTCGGGGCATTGGTAATCGCAATCGTTCCTGACACGGCCGGTGCATCACCGGTGACCCTTTACGTGGCAACAGGCGGCAGCAACACGAACAACAATTGCCAGGTGGCGAATGTCCCCTGTCAGACGATCGGATACGCCCTTTCGATCGCGCCTTCAGGCGCAACCGTGGACGTGCAGGCGGGCGTTTACAACGAGCAACTGACTATAAACAAAGCCGTCACAATAGTGGGCGCTGGATCGTCGCGGACGGTTATCGAACCTTCTGCGCTTCCTTCGTCCGACAAGGACACCGACTCGACATTGCCCCAGTTCGCCGTTGTCGATGTCACTTCCGCGACGGACGTCAACTTGGAGGATCTGGGTGTGAACGGTTCGGCCGCGACTCCGTCCTTCGATTCCGACGGCTTCGGGTGCGCACAGGACTTCGTCGGCGTGTACTTCCACGACTCGAGCGGATCGATGAGTTACGACTCTGTGACCGGTATCGAACTTCCAGCCGATCTATTCGGTTGTCAGGGGGGGTTGGGTGTTTACGCCGCGACGGACAGCGCCTCGGCTCTGCAAACCTCGCTCACCATGTCGAACGACACGGTCGGCACCTATGACAAGAACGGCATCACTTGCGACGACCCAGGCACGACCTGTGTGATCACCCACTCCTCCGTCACAGGTATCGGATCGACACCCGCCGTTGCTCAGAACGGAGTTCAGATCTGGGCAGCCTCTGGGAGCTTGAGTAACGACACGATCACGCGCAACACCTATGACGGACCCACTTACGCAGCGAGCGGCATCCTGGTGCTGAATCCCTCCACGCTGTCCGTTTTGTCCAATGTTGTTACGTCGAACGATTCCGACATGTACGTGCTCCAGGACCAGAGCCCGGATTGGGTGTTGTGTGGTAACACGATCCTGCCGCCTACCTGTACGAATCCCGCAAAGGCCGGAGCGGTATTCAACGTGTCGAAAAACAGGGCGCTCGACGCAACCAACGCCTATGGGAACCCGCCGGGCTTCGGTTTTGCTGACGGGATCGACTTCGACAGCATCACCCAGGCAACGACCGTGAAGAGCAACGTCGCTTCTGGCGACCCGGGTAACGGCATATCCCTCTACGGCGCCACAAAGGTTGCAGCGACGAAGAACACTGCGAGCGACGACGGAAACGGTATGTATCTGGGAAGCGGGACCGCATCGAGCGTGGCGTCTGCAAACACGCTCCTGAAGAACAATGTGTCAGCTGCCGCGGGGGACGGAATTCTCGCCGATACTGGCTCGTCGGGAAATACGCTCAAGAAGAACACGATCAGTGTGAGCGCGAGTTTCGACGCACAAGACAACTCGATCGGGACTGGAACATCCGGGACAGCAAACCTTTGGTCCCATAACGCGTGCACCACCAGCAGCCCAGCCGGTCTCTGCAGCATCGCTCACGGTCCACGGACCGGGACCGTGAACCATGGCGCGCGATCATCTCGATCTCACCACATCGGTGTGACAAGGAGGGTGTCCTCCGTACGTTGACGGGCGCGTTCCCTGACGTCGCCGTCTCGTGTAGAGCGGTGACGTCAGGGCCACCCCGTCAGGACCACTGACGTCACGGCCACCCCGTCAGGACCACTGACGTCACGGCCACCGCCATCGGTCAGAACCACCCCGTTAGGGTTATCGCCGGTCAATGCTCGCTCAGCGCAGAGGGGCGCGTTCTCTGGTTCGGTCGCCACCGAGCGCGTAGGTGAAGACGGCATTACGCCCAGCCCGCTTAGCTTGGTAGAGGGCGAAATCGGCGTCGTCGACGATCTGGTCAGGGAGAGACCCTGCACGGTCAAAGCCGCTGATGCCGATGCTCAAGGTGACGGGCACCTCTGCCACGGTTCGTATTTGAGCGCGCAAACGTTCGGCAAGAGACCTTGCCGTCCCAGGGACGGTGTCTGGCATGAGGACCGCGAATTCGTCACCACCCAGTCGACAGACGATGTCGAATCCCCGCACCTCTGACCGCAAGGCAGCGCCGAGTGCCGCCAACACGTTGTCACCCACGAGGTGACCGTACGTGTCGTTCACAGATTTGAAGTTGTCGACGTCGATCATCATCAAGGAGAGGTCGTGGCCGTGGCGCCGCGACCGAGCAATTTCCTCGACGAGTCGCTGGCGGAAGACACGCCTGACCACACACCCGGTCAACTCGTCCGTTGCCGCGAGTTCGGCGATCCGAAGAGCGAGGGCCGCTTCTCTTCGCTCTCGACGCACCCTGTTCAGAGCCGCCGACACTGACAGGACCGTGGCGCCGGCAAGCACCGCGAAAAGGATCAGCGCGGCCGACCCGGACACGCTCTGGCTCTTCTCGAGCGTGAGAAAGCCGCACGACAAGATGCTTGCGCATCCACACGCTGCTGCCGCACCAGGAGTAAAGGCCCAGGCCGCGTAGCTGATGGGAAGAAAGAGCAAGAGGACGAGCGGGCTACGTAGGCCCCCGTCTAGGTACGCGACACCGCCTGCCGCGAGCGCGGCCGTCACCGTCCACGCAACCGAGAACTTGACCCTGAAGCCAGCGTTTCTCGCGACTTTCGGTGTGGTGGTCAGGTTGACGATGCCTAGGGTGATCCACGAGGTGACCATGATCCACAGCACCCCTCGATGTTCACCCGTGGACGTCATTGCGAGGTACAGAGCCACGACGAGCGCTTCGGCCAGGAACACGCCGAAGCCGATACGCATGTGTGTCAACCAGAAGTTCCAGCTGACATCTCCGGCCTCGGGGTCATCGGAGTCGCGGGGCTCAGTCACCGCCAGGAAAGGGATCGACCCGCCTTCGCCGCCTCCGCCTTCGCCGCTCCTGCCTTCGCCGGCCCCGCCTTCGCCGCCTCCGCCCTCGCCGGCCCCGCCTTCGCCGCCGTCATGAGATGCCACATCGATGCATCGGCATTCGATCACTCGACCCTTAGCCGGAGGCCGCTCGACGGTCCGGGGACGGCTTGTTCTGATTGGATGTCTCGAGCTGCCGCAGGTGGTCCCGTCGCTCGTAGGTTCGAGCGCCGAAAGGCCGTGGGGTTGTTGCGCCAAGAGGAGTGTGGTTAGGTGACCGCCGTGTTCACCATGCGGTTCGCCATGCGGACGAGCGCTACGGACGCGAAGTCGCGCGCCGATCTCTACGAAACGGCCCTGGAGATGTGCGCATGGGCTGAAGGACGTGGGGGCCTCGCAGCGATCGTGAGTGAGCACCACGCCGTGGAAGACGGATACCTGCCGTCGCCTGTCCCGTTCGCGGCTGCCATTGCGGCCCGCACCGAGAACCTCGCTGTGACGGTGGGGGCCCTACTGCTCGCCTTTTACGACACAGTGAAACTAGCTGAGGACCTGGCGGTGATTGACCTGGTAAGTCGAGGTCGAGTCTCTTACGTCGTCGGGATCGGATATCGCCCCGAAGAATTCGAGATGTTCGGAGTTGACCGACGAGAACGTGCAAAGCTCGTCGAGCGAAACATCGGCGTGTTGCGACGTCTTTGGGCCGGCGAGGAATTGGAAGTCGATGGCCGGTCCGTGAAGGTGCGGCCTCTGCCGTTCACGCCAGGCGGCCCGACGCTCGCCTACGGCGGCGGAAGTGAAGCGGCGGCGCGTCGAGCGGCGAGGCTCGGTCTGATGTTCATGGCCGAGACTCACGACTCCAGCTTGGAGGTGGCGTACCGCGAGGAGGGCGGAGCTTCGGCTCCCGGATGCTTCTTCCCTCGAGAGGGCGTTCCGCTCACGGTCTTCGTCGCCGAGGATCCAGAACGCGCCTGGAACGAGATCGGCCCGTACTTGCTCGCCGACGCCGTGAGCTATGCGCAATGGAACGCGCATCGGACGGGGACGGCTTCGCTCTCCAACGCCAAAACGGTTACGGAGCTCGCAGCCGAGAGAGGCGCGTATCAGATCCTCACAGAGGCACAAGCGCGCGACCTGGTGCTTGACGGAATGCCTCTCAATC
>DASPVS010000108.1:0-3348 GCA_035622235.1 Acidimicrobiales bacterium
ACTTGCAGTCGACACTGTGACTTCCGTCGTCTCGCCCGCGCTCGATATCACGTCTTCCGGTGCCGATTCCAGATTCGTTGCCGCCGAACCAGAGCTCGAGGGGATCGAGAGGTCGGTCCCGACCGTTCCCAGGACGGGCACGTCGGTATGGAGGATGGTGCTCGTGGCGGATTGGACCTCCTCCACGGGTGCCGAGTCAGTGATGGTGTTCAAGTCCGACGAGCCGTCGCCGCCTGTGGTCGAGCCGCCGCTCGGACGTACCGGTCCCGAGCTTGCTGGACCATCGTTGATCTTCGCAGACGTCACCGCTTGGCTCGGCGCGTCCGACGCGGCTGTGGGATTACCATCGACACCAGTTCTCGGTTGTGGTGCCGTAGTGCCGCGAGCCACAGGGTTCGTAACAGGAGCACTCGGAGACGCGACGTGAACGGGAGACAACGTGGCGGCGGCAACGAGTACGCCAGCGCCTGCTGCCGTCCCGACGGCACCGATCGTCTGGCGTCCCGCCATCTCGATGAGGGCCTCGGCCCGAGGAACGGTGGCGAGGATCGGTACCTCGGAGAGCACTCCGAGGGGGCCCATCACCTTTCGCAGATCGCCAATGGCAATCCCCAGAAAGGCGCGGACTATTTCTGGGTCGAATTGTTGCCCGGCGTAGCGCACGAGCTCAGAGCGGGCGGCTTCGGGACGGACCGGCCGTTTATAGGGACGTGAAGTGATCATGACCTCATAGGCGTCCGCAACAGCGAGCATCCGCCCACCCAACGAGATGTCGGTGCCGACGAGGCCGCTTGGATATCCCTGGCCATCGAATCGCTCGTGGTGCTGCTCGACGGCGTCTGCCCACTGGCCCAGCCACGGAGCGAGCGGTTTGATGATCTTGCCGCCATCAACGGGATGCCGCTTGAGGGTGTCCCACTCTTTGCTTGTCGGTTTACCTGGCTTGCGCAGGATTGGACGCGGCACCCGGAGTTTGCCGATGTCGTGGAAGAGTGCGGCCCAGCGCAGCCGCTCCAGGTCCTCCTTGGGCAGATCCATCTGGCTCGCCAGAAGGTCCACGAAGGCGCGAACCCGTTCACAGTGGCCCCTCGTCATCCGGTCATGCCGGCTCAAAGCCGCCAAGTAGGTGAGAAGCTCCTCGAGCGCGGCCGTAACATCGGATTCGTCATCGTGTGACGTGAGGACCCGAGACCGAAGCCGTGACGTGGAATTAGCACGCAGAACGATCGAGAATCGTTTCGGAGCCCGGTCGGGGAAAACCAGTGAAAGCGAAAGCACCGTCGCCAATGGCAGCGCCCGCATCGCGACCTTGTTCACGACGAGTAGCACGATGAGAGCCATGGCAACATCAGCGACGGCAATGGCACAGAACGCTTCCCACGACCTCGAAGGGGGAAGCGCCAGATTCAAGAGGAACACAACGCCAACCGACGCGGCCACCGGCGTGACGACAACAGCGGTTCGGAGCGCCCTTGCTGCTATGGGATGGGGATACCAGGCTGCTTCGACTCCGCCAGAACTGGCCGAATCTACGCTCTGGATGGGATCTACCCTGTCCGCCCTGACGCTCATGAGCCACCTCCGCAGCCCTCTCCACTTAGAGCAGTCGTCACACCCCCATGTCAGCTTGAGGTCTTTTTTCTGCCTTCCACCGAAAAGGGGTCCAAAGGTCAGATGTCACTCCGACTTCGCGACCCGTCGCTCATTCCTGAGGCCTGTGTGGCCCGAAATCACATCCGTCCCGTTGACTAGGAAGTTTCAGCCCTCCAATCGGGGAGGGGTGAGCTCGCGGTTAGGGGTCCGGTGGACCTCGAACGGGCAGTGTTCCGGGGCAGTGACCTGTCCGGCCCAAGTTCAGTTGACCCTGGTCCGAACAGGACCAGACCCGGCTGGAATCGGACCGTGGTACAGGTCGAGTTCGAGCGTATCGAAGCACTCCACGTGTTGGCGCTGGCCACCTCGCATCTCAACGTTGCCGAGAGGCGCGGAGACATGTCCCCCCAGGTGCCACTTGTGATGTCGATCCGAGACAAGCTCAGCCAGGCGCTGGAGGAGGACCGATGACCTACGACGAGTCCGAAGTCCAGGAGGCGATGTCGCTCATGGAAAAGTACCGGGGTGGGCAGAGCGGCGAAATCGGGGAGGCTCTGGTCGTCGTCGGGTTGAGTTCCGAACGGGTTACGAAGGAGGCAACGATCCGCGACAACATGATTCGGGTTGCCCACCGTTCGGGTGCGTCCATTCGGCAACTGGCAGAGGTATTGGGTCTGGGTCGCAAGACGGTAACTGACATCATCGCTCAGGGAACGCAACCCGCCTGACTCCTGCCACATGAGGTCTCAGCATGGCCGTGGCGACCGGGGGTGCCGCGGTTCGTAGTCTCCGGGCACCCAGCTCACGTTGGAGGAAAGGGCAGCGTGGCCAAATCGGTGACAGCGAAGGCCAGAATCAAGCAGCCGACGGCGATGAGCCCGATGCGAACGCTCCGAATGCGGAAGTGTCCACTGATGGCGATCAGGAACAGGACGGTGGCCAGGTAGACGGTCGCCCGCACGTAGTCATCGGAGTAGTTGCCGTCCGTTGACCCCTCGTCGTAGAGGAGGTCGGCCTTCTTGTTCTGCGCTGCCGCCAGCGTCGCACGAGGCTGCTTGTACTCCGGCATGTAGGTCGGTCCCGCTGGAGCGTTTGGGTTGGTGAAGGGATCAGTCGCCATCCAAGCGTTGAAGGCACGGTGGAAGTTCGGGGTGAACCGCCGCTCTGCGACCGCCTCCGCTTGGGCATTCCCGACCACGTAGGCCGTGAACCAGGCCTCGAAGGTTGAGGAGTCGAAGTTTCGCTGGGTCATTGAGGCCAGCTCGTTGTTGCTGGCCTCGGTCCGGGCGGTGGAGGCTTGGGCAAGCTTCAAGCGGGACTCGGTGCTCCATTTCGCGGACGAGTATCCGGACCAGGCTGCGAGCACGGCTACCAAGGCGAGCAGCACGGCCTCGACGACGGCGATCCCCCAGTCGTGATGCTCCTCGCTGTGGCTGTGAGCGGGCTGCGCGTGTCCGGCGATCTCGTGACCTACCTCGGTCGGGGATAGTCCCCCTTCAGGCATGCCAGCTCCTTTCCCGATCCGGGCAGGCAGATGCTAGTGATGGCAGAGGATGCCGCTTAGGTGGGAGTGCTCACTCGTGCCTGATTGGTCGCGGTCGATAACCGTCCCGCAGCCGGCGACGCTCCTATCAGTTGTCAAGACGGAATTCGGTCTCCGGGGTGCAACCAGCGGGCAGAACAATGATGAGTCACTCGATCTCAAGGACAAGCTCCTATTAGGCCACGCTTTGCACTTTGGTTCCGGACCAGGGG
>DASPVS010000109.1:0-7748 GCA_035622235.1 Acidimicrobiales bacterium
GGTGCCGTGTGAACCTCGGGGCGCTGTGACAGGTACCAGACGTCGTGTGCATCAGCCCAGCCGGCTACGTGTGCGACCTCGTTCTCTGCAAGCCCTATTTCGCGTGCGGTCGCCGCATCGGTGACGAGGACGGCAGCAGCCATGTCGACGTCCATCACAGCGTTTACGTATTTCGGATAAGGAAAACAGACCATTCGGTTTTCTGCGCTCACCGTTGTGATCTCGTCCGCGTCGCGCCTCTTCTGGAACCAGGAATAAGGGTTGTCCACGGCAATTGCGTTGAACCTCTCCATGAGCCTGCCCATCGCCGCTCGCTGTTGATCGATGCTGCGACCGGCCGCGTGGCACACCGCTGTCTCGACGAGTGCGTACATCGTGGTGGCCTGATCCAGTCCGCTGGCCCGCTCGACTGCGTGCACGCCTAGATCGGGTTCCAGGGCAGGCCAGGTATTCGGCCACCCCGGTGAAGTCGGCCAGTCGAGCTCGACCCCGGCCTTGCGCGCACGCCTCCGGGTCGCCAGTGCCTCCGCCCCGACTATGAGTACGAGCGGCCTGATCCCGCTCAGGACGAGCTCGGCCGCTCGGTTACGAGCCATTGCGGGACGGACCCTCCCATGCCCGAGCAGCGCGCTTCGGCTTTGTCGGCGCCCAGTTGTTTCGCAAGCTCTGTCGAGGGATCTCCGTGACGCACCGATAATGAATGGACCATCCACACATGGGTGAGATCCCCGAGCCGTCGGGCACCACCGATATCGTTTGCGGCTGCGATCGAGGCGTCTTTCATCAGTTCGAACGGGTTCGGCGCGCGAGCTGGATCCTCGTCGCGGTTTGTGACCTGTCCAGCGCCGACGAGAACGGGCGTCCGCGTCAAGTCAGCAGGGGCAGTCGAGGTCGGAGACTTCGACGACGTCGCGGAAGCGTTGGAATCGGACATCAGACAGTCACCCCCTGCTCGAGTCGTTCGAGATCCTTGCGCGCATCATCGACACTCGAGCGAAGTCACACTTCGCGTGGCCTTTAGAGCTTCAAATTCCGCGTCGATGGAGACGGCTCTACTCAGTCGTACTTGTCTACTCAGTCGGACTTGCTTCCGGCCATGGCGCCCAGGTCCGAGGCCTTTGTCTGCTTCGATCCGGACGAGGCCGACTTCCGCGAGCGCAGCGACACGTCCACATCCGCCGCCTCGGCTCGCAGCGCGCCGACGGTGGACTTCTCCCTGGGCCGCTGTGCGAATGGCTCGTAGCGGAATATACGCATGGCGTTCGCGTGCGTGATCTTGTCCACCTCGTCGTCGGGCACTCCGGCCAAGTACTTCATCGCGATCTCGGGCGCATTGGGCCACGTGGAGTCCGAGTGCGGGTAGTCGCATTCCCAGCAGACGTTGTCGAGGTTCAGATGTCCGCGGTTCTCTACGCCAAAGGCATCGTCGATGAAGCAAGTGATTATGCGGTCATGAAATACCTGGCTCGGCAGTTGATCGCCGAAGTCCTGACCCGTCCAGGCCTTGTGATGTTGGTACACGTAGTCAATTCGCTCGAGCATGTACGGGATCCAACCGATCCCACCCTCTGATAGCGCGACCCTCAACTCGGGGTACTTGCGTAGCACCGGTGACCATACGAGGTCAGCCGCGCACTGAAAGATGTTCACAGGCTGGAGGCTGATCAGTACATCGATCGGCGCATCGTTCGCTGTGATCATGAGCTGCGACGACGACCCGATGTGGAGGCAGACAACCGTCCCCTCGTCCGAGCAGGCCTTCCAAAACGGATCCCAGTGGTCGTTGTGGAAGCTCGGCCACCCGAGCTTGGAAGGGTTTTCGGAGAACGTGACGGCGTGACAACCCTTGGAGGCCATGCGCCTTACCTCTTGTGCCATTAGCTCCGGATCCCAGATCGGTGGAAGCGAGAGTGGGATGAAACGGCCTGGGTAAGCCCCGCACCATTCGTCGACGTGCCAATCGTTGTAGGCCTTGAGCATCGCGAGACCGAGCTCCTTGTCCTCGGTCCTCGCGAAGAGCTGTCCGCAGAATTGGGGGAACGACGGGAAGCACATCGATCCGAGCACGCCGTTCGCGTTCATGTCCCGGATCCGCTCGTGTATGTCCCAAGTGCCCCGGCGCATCTCGTCGAAGGAAGTCGGCTCCAGCCCGTATTCCTCGGGCGGACGGCCGGCAACGGCGTTGAGGCCGATATTCGGGATCTCGTTCCCCTCGTAGACCCATACATCGGTGCCGTCGTCCTTGTGCACCACACGAGGGGCGCGATCACGCCAACGGTCGGGCACATGAGCATCGAACATCCCGGGTGGTTCTACGACGTGGTCGTCGACGCTGACGAGGACCAGATCCTCTGCTCGCATCGCCCCTCCTCAGTTGCGGACTGCTGGTGTCGCTGCCCCCGGTGGCGACCTTACGAGGGCCGACCGGAGCCCGTGAGCGCCCGAAATCCTATACCTGACACGGGCGTCAGACACGAACGGCTGGCCGTTCGCGCCGGCGAGGCCCCCTGCTCAGCTCGCAGCGGCGACGAGGCAGCTTGAGACGAGGCAGCTACGACGCTCGCAGCCGCGACGCGAAGACCGGTGCGCTCACGTTGTCTCGGGCCATAGCTCCTCGAGCTCGCGTCCTTTCGTCTCGGGAATGAGAAGGAACAGGGCAACGGACGCGATCATCGGAGTGAAAGTCGCAATCGCAGCTGTGCCCCACGCGCCGGCGTCGGCGACTGCCCCGAAAACGACCAGTCCCGCGGCGGCACCGAGAACTCCTGCGGCGATCTGCCAGCCGGCCGCGGAAGCTCGGACGCCGGTTGGGAAAACCTCGTTCAGCATCGCTCCGTAGCCGGGCGCGAATATCGCACCCGCGAGGACACCTAGGACGTATCCGACGAGTAGCGCAGTCTGACCGCCGCTGTATGCGAAGCACGCTGTCCCCGCCATCGCGACTATTGCGAGTGCGCATGTCGGGCGCCGACCGATGTTGTCGGCGAGCCAGCGCCCGACGAGAAGGCCTGCCAGTCCGAGAACTCCCGCGATCGCGACCATCAAGCCCGTGAGCCATCCGGCCATTTTCAGGACGTTCTGCGCGTAGATGAAGACGAAGGTGTTGGCCGGCCCGGTTATGACCGATACTGCGAAAGCGAGGAGCGACAGCGTGGCGAGCCGCGCTCTGAACTGCGGGGCGACGGCGCCGAGGACAGGCATCGAGTGATGGCGCGACGACGCTGCGACGGCAAACCGGTCCGGTTCTTTTATCCAACGGGCGACAAGGGGCAGGAGCGCCAGGGGAACGATGGCCAACGCGAAGACTCCGCGAAATCCGAGCACTCCGCGCGCCAGGCTGTGCAGCTCGGCTGTGAGCCCTCCACCTACCGCGTATGCGGCAGCTATGAGTGCGACCGCTTTGGCCCGGTCCGCCGAGCTCGTTTGCTCCGCTCCGGTCACCTGAGCCACTGCGTTCGTCGCGCTCAGAAACGGCCGACCGAGCGCGAATAGTGCTACGAACCACCAGTATCCCGGTGATCCCGCCGCCGCCACCGTCACGGCCAGGCCCACCGCCGCGGTGGTTAGAAGGGTCTTTCGCCGTCCCCATCGGTCGGCGAGTCCGGCGAGCGCGAGCCCGCCGAGTGAGGCGAGCCGGATGACGGCCAAGCCCACGCCGAGCACGGTTCCAGATAGCCCCGCCTCGTCGCGTACCGACGCTCCGCCGGTCACGTGACCGAATGCCTTCGCCACGTCGCCCAAGGCGGCCGTCGCCCCGAACTGTCCGAAACCCGAGGCGAGCGCCGCGATGGCGACCCCGATGATGGTGAGGTCTGTCCAGTGGTAGAGGTGGAGCTCGGTAGGCCGACGCTCAGGGGACGTCACTTGTCAGCCTCGCTGTGGAGCGCTGCAGGCGTCGGCCGCGCCAGAAAGGCGCGTCCAACGCCACGAGCAGCACAAGCGCGACCGCGGCAGCGCTGGCGATGTACCACGGCCACGGACCGAGAACGCGAAGCAGCGTCCACTCTGACGGCGGCTCGCGTAAGAACATGTAGTCGGACCCGGTCGCGGCGTCCACGATGCCGACGAACGCGGTGTAGGCGAGGGTGACCGTGAACACCCGCAGGACGGCCCCCGGTCGCGGCGTGATCCGCATTCCGACCACCAGCAGGAGTGCGGCGCAGATGATGCCGGCGTGCCCGAGAACGTATTGCCAGAACTCGAGGTGAGGAAAGCCGACGTTGAGGTCGGGGGTGAGCAGGCCTTGCAACGTCCCCGCGAGCCCCCAGAACCACGTGAGCTCGACCAGCAACGGAACGTGCCACCAGCATGCGGCTGCAGCGACGAACACCGCCGCATCGCAGAGCGCGATCGGCAGGTCGGTTTTGGCCGACCAACTTCCGCTCGTAGCGCGCTCGAGTACGTAGCTCACCGCAACCGCCGCCAGGATCGTTCCGATCACTCGGGCGGCGATCTCACGCCAGCGACCAGGGTGGCGGCGGGCGACGACAGCGAGGATCACGCCACTGCCGATGCAGAGGGTAACCGTCGTCCAGTAAGCGGCCGGTGAGACGGTAGAGAGCACCACTCTCCCCGAAAGTTACCTCCGCGAACCTCTACCCTCGTGGTCGATAAGAGGAACGTCGATCGTTGCGGTCCATCAAAAGGTTGGAACGTGGGTCGTCCAGGTCGATCCGACGGCGGTCGCGACTTGAAGCCGGTGGAATCCGGTGGAGGATCAGGTGCGGCCCAGGATCACGGTCCCTGTAGAAGAGATCCAGCCTCCTGTGGCGTTCACGCACGCGAGCTCCGCTCCCTCGACTTGACGAGCACCGCACTCGCCCCGCAGCTGTTTCGCAGCCTCGACGAGAAGGAACATCCCCCTCATCCCGGGTTGGCACGACGACAGCCCTCCACCGTCGGTGTTGGTGGGAAGAGCGCCGCCGACGCGCAGCGTCCCGCCCTCGACGAACGAACCCCCCTCGCCCTTCTTGCAAAAACCGAGACCCTCGAGCGTGAGAAGGACGGTCAGCGTGAATGAGTCGTACACCTGTACGACGTCGATGTCGTCGGGTGTCACGCCGGCTTGTCCGAACGCCTTATGACCGGAGCGGACGCAAGGCGATTCGGTGAAGTCCTCCCATTCGCTCATCAACGAGTGCGAGATCGCCTCCCCTGTGCCGAGGACCCAGACGGGAGTGTTCGCACAGTCCCGAGCTCTTTCCTCGTGGGTGAGCACGATGGCCCCGCCTCCATCGGAGCGAATGCAGCAGTGGAGCTTGGTGAACGGGTCAGCGATGAGGGGCGATGCTTGGACGTCTTCGATGGTTATCGGGTTGCGGTAATAGGCGTCAGGGTTGAAGCCGGCGTTGTACCTGGCCGATACGGCGATCTCGGCCAGCTGCTCGATGGTGGTCCCGAATTCGTGCATGTGGCGCCGCGCCGACATCGCGTGTTTCGCGATGAGGGTGTGGCCGAACGGCGCGTCGAACTGCGACGGGCCGCGGTTTCCGAAGAAGAGGTTCGCGGACCGCATCTTCCGTTTGAGATCCGCGCGACTCGTAGACCCGTAGCTCAGCACGACGGTGTCGACGAGCCCCTGGGCGATCCCGGCAACAGCGTGTTCGAGAAATATCTCCCAGCACGACCCGCCGACCCCCGTCGAGTCGATGTACTGGATATGCGGCGCGAGCCCCAGATATTCGGCGAGCTCGATCGGGGGGAGAGTGCCGGTTCCGTGCGACATGAAGCCGTCGACCTCGTCCCTGGATATGCCGGCATCCGACAGCGCACGGGTTGTGGCCTGATGGTGGAGCTCGAATGCGGTTTTGTCGTCGACGCGGCCGCAGTCCGACAGAGCCGCCCCGACGATCGCCACTCTTCTAGCCATCCGAACGCCTCCGTCAACCTTCCAAAGCTCTGCGCGTCGGTCTGCCGGCACCGGATTCTTGGTATGCCCCTGTTTCGGCCGCAAGAGAGCCTCGCGGGAAACCTGACGCCGATGTCGGAGAACGCGGGGGGAAGGGTAGCGTGACCACGTGGTGACGAGCACACCGGGCGGTGATCAGGGCCTGAGATCGCCGCTCGAATCGGTGCCGTTGCGGCGCCCCGGCGTTGTTCGCCGGACGATGCACATCGACGTCGAGCCTCCGACGAGCTTCGGGTCTTCGCTCGAGTTAGTCGGAGGCGCGCGCGACCTGTTGACCACGTCCGGCCGAGGCGGCAGAACCGTCTCGGTGGTGTTGGCCACGGCCGAAGTCCGAGCAACCTTCGACAGGCAAAGACGCCTGGCGACGCTCGTCACCAAGCCCAGCGCCAAGTGGACTGAGAGCCTCGTTGGCGTTCGAGCGGGCGGTGGCTACCGGAGCGCTCTCGCCGAGTCGGTTCCCACCGGCGAAGAGGCATCGCTTCTGCGACAGGTCCTGGACGACCTTCCAGCCGGGGCTTTGATCTCTGGATACGCATGGATGCGCCTGGCTCGTCGCGCCGGCGAGCATCCGGGACGGTTGATGCCAGAAGGGGCCCTCGACCGAATGACCGATCTCTGTTCCGGCTGGCGTAAAGGCGGCGTCGCTGTGCAGAGCGTCGCGGCCGGAGGCGGAGTTCCTGTGCAGGACTGTCCTCCGGCTACAGATCTCGGAATCGAAGACGCGGACGCTTGGCACGAGATAGAGCAGCTGGCACCCGACTGGATGCGCCGGAGGAGGCTTCTCGACGTGGAGCTCGACGCACGGCTCGAACCGGGCGGGTTTCGCATCTGGTCGATGTTCAGGGACACAGTCGGCGAGCCCGACGGCTCAGAAGTCGTCCTTCACGAATACGCCGTGAGGGCTCGCGGCAGCGGGTCGATCCTGACGCAGTTGGAGGCCGAGCCCAGGGTCCTGCCGTTCCCCGAATGCCCTGGCGCGGCTCCGGCCGTCGATCGCCTTTCAGGCCTCGACGTAGCGACGCTCGACGAAAGTGTTCCGCGGATCATCACAGGCGTCGCTTCGTGCACTCACTTGAACGACCTGCTGAGGTCGCTCGCGGGTACCGGAACCTTGTTAGGCGTAGCGAGATCGCACGTCGCGTGAGGGTCAGGAGCCTCGCTCAGAAGCCCCGCTATTCCAGTGCCCCTGCTTCCGAAAGCGATTTTCGTTCGGATTCGTCGATCCGCAGGATCTCTCCGAGTACGTAGTCGTTGTCCTGGCCGAGCGTCGGGCCCGTCCGGTGGTATCCCGCGTCGGCGTCGGAGAGACGAAAACCATTTCGCTCGTAACCGCACGTAGCCATGAACGGGTGGTCCATGACGACGAAATGCCCCCGGTGCGCGAGCTGAGGATCGCGGCATGCGTCGGCTAGGTCCGCCACGGGAACAGCTTCGATTCCAGCTTCTTGAAGAGACGAGGCGACTTCTTCAGGACTGCGATCCTTCGTCCAAGCGGAGACGATGCGCTCCAACTCATCGACACCTTCGAGTCGCGAAGCAACGGTCTCGAACTTGTCACGCACCTGTGTGTCGAGTTCCAGAACTCGAGCGAACCTCGCCCAGTCGTCGTCGTCCCAACAGGCAATTGCCACCCAACGGTCGTCGCCTTTGCATTCGAACGCCCCGTGAGGGGCCATTCGATCAGATCGGTTTCCCCGGCGCGACTCGATGTGACCGTTCACGTCGTAGTCGAGGATCCAAGGTGACAACGTGAACGCGGCGGCCTCGACTTGGCTCACGTCGAGATGCACGCCTTTGCCCGTTCGGCGACGGTAGAGAAGTCCCGCGGCCAGTGCTGTCG
>DASPVS010000110.1:0-18272 GCA_035622235.1 Acidimicrobiales bacterium
CAACATCCTCGAGCGGATGCACCATCTCGACGCGCCACAAAAGGAGGCTTGAACGTGGCCCTTAGCACGGTCAAGCCTCCTTTTGTGGCGCGTCGAGATGGTGCATCCGCTCGAGGATGTTGTCGACGGTCGGATCGGTCATGTCAGCGACGACCAACCCGTCGGAAAGGAAGATCACGCGGTCCGAGCGATTCGCCGACACCGGGTCGTGCGTGACCATGACGATCGTCTGACCGAGATCGTCGACCGACCGGCGCAGAAAATCCAGAATCTCCGCGCTCGTGCGAGAGTCGAGGTTGCCCGTCGGCTCGTCGGCGAACACGACGTCCGGGCGCCCGAGAAGCGCCCGCGCGCACGCAACGCGCTGCTGCTCACCACCGGACAGCTCGGCAGGACGGTGTGACAGCCGGTTCCCGAGGCCAACCGCTGATACAACCTCGTCGAACCACTGCGGATCCACCCGTCGGTGAGCGATATCGAGGCCGAGCGTGATGTTCTCCCCCGCCGTGAGAGTCGGTAGGAGGTTGAACTGCTGGAAGACGAAGCCCACGCGCCCGCGACGGAGCTTGGTGAGGCCGTCGTCGTTGAGAGCAGTCACCTCGGTGTCGCCCACCCACACGCGGCCCGCAGTCACCGAGTCCAGCCCGGCGAGGCAGTGCATGAGTGTCGACTTCCCCGAGCCCGACGAGCCCATGACCGCGGTGAAGCCGCCGCGGTCGAAGGTCACGTTCACCCCACCAAGTGCGGTGACGGACGTCGATCCGGCGCCATAGGTCTTCACGAGGTCGACCGCGCGTACGGCCGGTTCGCGTCCGGGCAACGGCGACAACGGGCGGATGTTCGATTCACCGGGAGCTTCGGCGGTTGTCATGTCAGACGTTGTAGCGCGGAAACTGGTTGCGGTGGCACGTGAAGCACGTCTAGTCATGCAAGCAAGCGTGACGTACGGCGCACGGGAAGAACATCGGGGAGAACCCTGATCGACCCTGGCGGGACCCCACGCATCTCATCAGCGCCCGAGGAGCGAACGCGTCGGTAGCACTCAGGACGATCTCGGACGATGTCAAGTACGACCGGGAAAGCGAACCAAGTAATCGGCCCCTGCCCTAACCGGGCAGGGGCCGAGAACTTCCCGCAGCAGGAAATCCCCGGCTGCGGGTGCTACTTCTCATCGGCGGGCGGGCCGCCCGGGCGTCTCCGCCCGGGTCAGCCGGCCCCCGGCGTCAACGGTTGTAAGTAAACGGGTTAGACGCCGGGTTGGTGGTGGGATTGCCTATATTGATTTCGCTCACAGGTGCCTTGACATTTACAGGGTGCTTGCTGGTCGCCGGGGCCGTCCAGAGCGTGAACTTGACGTCGTTGCCACACCCGACAAAGAACGTGACGGCATCGAGCGACAGCTCGGTTTGGAACCTGAACTCGATCTCGTTGTTCCCGATCTCCTTCACGTAGTCATTGGTCTCGTTCTTCAGCGCCGCAACGTCTAGGAACCGAGCCGTCGTGGTCGTGATCTTGCCGCTGAAGAACGTCCCGGGGCCACGGTTGGCGTCCTGTTCCGTGTAGACCGTCCACCAGCCATTGCTCTGGCCGATATAGAAACCGGTCGGCCCGCTCGCCTCGGTTGCCGGATAACCGTTGGTCGAGGCCGGCCACGCGGCGTTGTTGCAGGAGGCGTCCACCGTGTAGACGACGGACCCGCTGGACCCCGAGTAGTTGGGGTCGCTTCCGTACGTCGCTGTGACGTAGTCCGCCCCTACCGGGAGCTGGCCCGTGCTCGTGAGCGTGGCCTGGTCGGTGCTCGGGTCGATAGGCACCGTTCCTAGCGTTCCGCTCGAGCTGGAGCACGCGGAGCCCGGGCATGTGTAGGTGAACGTGACGCTGCCGCTAAGAGGCGGTCCCGCTCCTCCGGGGGTGACCTGGGCGATGAACGTGACGGGGGTGGACGGATCCGACGCAGGGGGGTTCTCGGAGATGATCGCCGTCTTCGTAGCCACCGGGTCGATCACGTTGATCGTCACTGTTGCGTCCGCCGATTGGTAAGTACCGTCGCTCGCTGCGTAAGTGAACGTGTCGGTACCGTAGAACCCTGCATTCGGCGTGTACTGGAACCCACCGTCGCCATTCGAGTCGAACGTGACGGACCCGTTCGCAGTTGGGCCGCTCGTTCCAACCGCAGTGAGCGGACCGACTCCCGTATTGCTGTCGCTGGCGCCGGCGAGCACGCCGGGAGCCGCGATGTTCAAGAAACCATCTTCGAGCACTGAGTAAGTCTGGTTCTGCACTGTTATCTGACTGCCGTCCGCTGAAGCGGGAGCACTCAGAGCTCCGATTGCCGCTGTTCCGAGCAAGGTCGAAACAAGGGCAACGCTGCCGAGCAACGGCAGCGAACGACCGAGAAACCTACGACGCATTTATGCCACCTCCGGGCAATTGTTTTCCGCCTACCCGCCAAAAAGCCGGGATTCAACCTGAAGCCTGCCTCGCGAAGCCGTGCGTGTCAACGTCATCGCGATCGAAGATTTGGTCACAAATTGATGAATCGCTTCTCGTCTCGAAGGAAGCCCGAAGTGTCGACTCTCTGCATTTATCTGCGCACTAAAAGTGAGATTCGGTCTGGTTGAAGCAGCCGTCTCAAGAACGCGGAGCGCCGCTCGGGTCGAACGGGCCTCTGCCCATCTGGTCCCGAACGGTTGTGACCTGCGGATTGGTGAGGGACCTACGCTGCCAATTCGCACCGTCGACGACGAAAGTGTGGCCCGAGACGAACCTCGCGTACGGCGACGCCAAGAAAGTCGCCGCCCATCCGAGCTCGCGCGGCCTCCCCACCCGCATCGCCGGCTGGCACTGGTCCACGCCCTCCCGGCTTCGTTCGAGATTTGCCCGAATGTCCGAAGTCATGTCCTCGTGAGGAAATAGCCCCGGGACCAGCCCGTTCACGGCGATCCCGTACGGTCCCCACTCGACGGCGAGAGTCTCGACCATGTTCTTCACGCCGGCCTTGGCGGCAGCCGAGTGCGCGAACCCGGGCCCTCCCGTCCAGGCGTAAGAGGCGCCGATGTTGAGTATCTGGGCGGGTGTCCCCGCCTCCATATGCCGGCGCGCGAACTCGCGGGCACACAAGAAGGTGCCGTTGAGAGTTATGTCGACCACGGTCCGCCAAGCGTTGGGCGACATGTCCTCGGCGGGCACGGGGAAGTTCGCCGCTGCGTTGTTCACGAGAACAGACGGCAGGCCCAGCTCGGCCACGGCCGCGTCGAACGCTTCGGCGATCTGATCGGGATCCCGGATGTCGCACGAGACCGCGAGCACCTTGCCCCCGATCGGCTCGAGCGCCGCGCGGCCTGCCTCCAGGTGTTCCTCACGGCGGCTGGCGATCACGACGTCTGCGCCCAGGCGCGCGAACTCCGAAGCGATCGCAAGACCGAGCCCTGTTCCACCGCCGGTGACGAACACGGCGACTCCGTCGAACGTCCCGCCAGGGAGCGCGCTCGCTCCAAGCGGCGGAGGTTCAGGAAGACCGATGACTGACGACACGTCGTCCTTCAACTTCCCCGGTATCTGGGTTCGCGCTCCTGCTCACGTGAGGATTTGAACTCGGCGAAGTCTTCCGACTTGTTCACGAAGGTCTGGTAGATGAGCTCGTCGTCCATGGACGAGACGACCTCAGCCCGAGAAAGGTGCTGGATCACGCGACGCGCCATCTTCACCGTCACAGCCGGCGAGGCGGCAATCTTGTTGGCCATTTCCATCGCGACGTCGTCGAGCTCCGCCGGAGGGACGATTCTCGAGACGACGCCGTAGACGAGCGCGTCCTGCACCGAGAGGGGCCGTCCGGTGAGGACCATGTCCGAGACGACTCCGTGACCGCACATCTGGAAGAGCCTTCCCACGCCCCCGGTGTCGGGGATCACCCCGTATGCCACTTCGGGAAGCATGAACCGGGTTCCCTCTGCCGCTATGCGAATGTCACAGAGAAGAGCGCGCTGGAAAGAGCCACCGATCGCCCACCCTTTGAACGCGACGATCACCGGCGCCTCGAGATCGAAGACCTGTTTTATGCCAGCGTGTCCGCGAGCCATCAATTCGTGGTGCGTGAGCTGGGTGGCGTTGGTGCCGATGACAGAGGTGTCACGGCCCGATGACCAGACGTCCCCCTCGGCCCGCCAAACGACGGCACGGACCTCGGGCATCGATTTGAGCTCAGAGAGGATCTCGAACAGCCGGACGTCCATGTCGTCGTCGAACGCGTTCCGTTTCGCCGGATTGTCGTTCGTGATCACGGCGACCTTTCCTTCGACATCCAGTCGAACCTTGCCGCTCAAGGGCCTCTCCTCCACATCGGAACGGTGGAACGCGTTCTTAGCCGACAACGCGCGACTTTCGCGCCGAGTACTCGTACCTGGACGCGGCCGCGGGCCCGCCCGGCCGGAGCAGCAGGCGGGCCCGGGTCGACGCTGCGCACTGAACGTCACCACTTCGACTCTCAGTGCGACCCCACAACCGGAACGTCGACCTTTCGAGCACCGTACGCTGACACGGAGGGTCACCGCTACGTCACAATTGATGACAACTCCGACTGCCGACTAGGGCTGGACCGGCTGGTCTCAGATGTCGAGCCCGGTGGCCGTCACGGCACGAAGGATGGGCGCTCCTGGACGCGATACACGGGCGCCCGTTGGGACGGCTGTGCGGGCGGAAGTCAGGACGCGATGTACTGGATGATTGCGAGACACATCTCGTCGGACGACCCGTCGCCCCAGGTCACGAACCGAGGCGGGAGCTTGCGCAACGAAGGCAGTTGCTGGCGAAGCGTCGGGTCGTAGGTGCACGAAACCTCGATGCGATCGCCTGGCGAGACGCTCACCGGGGCGATGTTGTACGAGCGCTGGTAGTCGAAGTTGTAGTCCGTCACGTCTAGGAGGGTCTTCGCCCCCGGTGTCCCTGGGTTCAGAACCACCTGCATGCCGCGTCCCAAGAGGTGCATGTGGGCGGTAAGGCGAACGATCCTTCCTGAATAAGGGACTCCCCAGGTGCACGACGTGGTGTCCCCGGCAGGTGGGTTCACGGGGTTCCGTCCGCATATCGATTCGAGCGTGTTGACGAAGTCGACCGATGCCTGGCCGAACCTGTGACCGAGGTCGACGAGCGACGCAGCCCGGTTGCAAAGCGGCCCCGTGACACCGGCGGGACAAGGCAGGTCCGGCGGTGCGGGTAGCAGGTCCATCTTGAGCGGCTGGAGATGCTCGGTCGCCGGGACCGTATTGAGGACGAGCTTGGCCCGGACAGGCTTGTTACCCACGAGAAGGTTGTAGTGGATCTGCATGACGACGAGGCTTCCGGCGGGAAGCGGCACGCCCGTCCCCTGGGGGACGACGTCCTTGCCATGACCCGGAGCCCAAGCGGCAAGCCAGGGAGTATTGGATATCTGCGCCAGCGACGTGTTCGGAAGCGGTGTCTCGCCGAAGCACGTCCAACCGTGGCCGTCGCCGTCAGCGGCCTTGGCCGCGGACGCCAGGTCAGGCGGCACGAGGAAGAGGATTGCGTGGTGGACCTCAGGACTGTTCGGGAAGAACTCGCTCGAGATGATCATCGAGTTCGACGTCACGTGAGGATCCACGAGCGTGCAGTGATAGTCGTCCGTGGCTCCGGGAGGGGCCACCGGCTGGTACGCATGGGCGCCTTCGAGTGTTATGGAGGTGACCCCGTTGTTCGTGGTGACAAGCGGCTGAGCGGCGGCGTTGGCAGCGGCGGAAGGGCGCAAGCCGACGGCTACCACGGCGGCTCCCACGAAGGCACCGACCGCCAACAGCACGCTCGCTGCGCGGCGAGATCGCACGTCGCGCAGTCGAGGTCCCATGCTTCGAACGGTACTCCACGAGGCCGGACTTCGTACGACTGGGGCGTGTCAGACGGCGTACAACTGCCCGTCGGTCCCCACCGAGACTTCGATCGGCTTGAGCCCGGTGGGAGCCGGCCCCGCCTCCACCGCACCCGTCCTGGCGTTGAATTCGGAGTGATGGCAAGGGCAGATAAAGAGGCCCTGCGAGTTGAAGTACTGGACCGTGCAGCCCTCGTGAGGGCAGATCGCGTCGAACGCCCGGAATGTTCCCCTCACCGGCTGGATGACGAGTGAGGTGTCCCCCGTAGCAGGATCGTTGAAAGCGGCGGATCCGCCGACAGGCACACCCGTAGCGGGACCGATGGCCCGACCCGGAGGCGACCCGGAGCGCCCGGCACCGGAGGAACCCGAGCTCCCGCCACCAGAAGCAGAGGTCGAACCAGAAGCAGGCCTGAGGGTGGCGGTCTGCGAATTGGTCGAGCCGAGACCCGCCAAACGCCCTATCCCGGCGGCCAGACCGCCGATTAACAGCCCCACACCGGCGGCGATTGCGCCGAAAGCCACTTTGCCGACGAACTCACGGCGTGGTGAACCCTCCCCCGCAGCACCGATACCTGTCGCACCCGGTACCGCAGCGCGCGCTGCGTGTCTGGTGCCTGCAGACGAGATCCATGCATCGAGCGAGAGCACGCCACCCGATCCGACGAGAACGAACGGAATCCACGCAAACAAGAAGACGATGTCGGAACCTGTGTAGTACGGGCTCGAATGGAAACTGACGGTCAGGAATAGCGAAAGAGAGAGCACGAAGCCACCGACGGCGGCGATTCGGGCGAACAACCCGAGCAACGTGCCCAACCCGACGGCTATCTCGCCCAGGGCGATGATCACGCCGATGGCGACCGCGTCGGATTGCAGATGTGCGATGAGCACATGTATCGGGCTCAGCCTCGCAGCTGCCGCCATCTGGGTTTGGATCGAGGTGGGGTTAGAGGCGTCGAAGAAGCTGCGACTCGCCAATTTCTGCACCCCGGCGAACGTGAAAGTCGCGCCTAGGAAGAGGCGGAGGGGAAGTAGCGCCCAACCCGCCCGACCGAGGTCGATCGACGTGGACCAGTCAGGCGATTTCGATCGGTCCGCCGATGAAGGGCTCGACGGACCGGAGTCGGGGGGACCGGAGTCGGGGGGACCGGAGTGGGCCGGACCGGAGTGGACCGGACCGGACAGACCCGTCGTACCTGACGGCGGCGGACCGGACAGGCCCGTGGGACCTGACGGGGGCGGAGAACTATCTGCGCTTTCCAATTGATGTTTGCCGGGCTCGAGATCGCTTTGGGCTCAGGGTTCACGGCGTCTTTGAATCGCCGAGAACAAGTCCACCGTAGTGCGACACCCGCGGGGATCGAAGGCGGGGCCGGTCAGGGGGTCGTGGGCACCCGCCACTCGAGACGCGTGCCGCCGGACGACAGCGTTCCGACCTTGAGCTCGCCACCGAGCTCCACGGCTCTCGCACGAAGGTTCGCTATTCCGCTCTCGCGTACAAGAGGTCCGACTCCCTTTCCATTGTCTTCGACGACGAGCACGACGTCCTCTCCTACCGACAGCTCCAGGCGTGCCTCAGACGCATCTGCGTGCCGCGCGATGTTCGAAAGGGCCTCCCGTGCCACAGCGAGGACATGACCCTCGATGTCTTCCGACACTCCAGAATCGACGGGTCCCACGAATTGAACATCGGGTTCGAAACCCAAGTTCTGTGCGGAGGCCGCAGTCAACTCGACGAGGCGACTCCGGAGCCCTGTGTCCGTGCCCAAGGGAGTCTCCAGCGCGAATATCGCTGAGCGAATCTCTTTGATCGTCACGTCGAGGTCGTCGATCGCAGCGAGCACTCGTTTCGACGCCTCCGGATTGTCGATGAACCGGACAGCGCTCTGCAGCCCCATCCCGGCACCGAAAAGCCTTTGGATGACCAGGTCGTGCAAGTCCCGCGCGATGCGTTCACGGTCTCCCGCGAGAGCGAGCTGCTGCTCGTGACGACGGAGCTCCGATTCAACACGTTTGCGCTCGGTGATGTCTCGGAGGAAGAGCGAGAATCCGGTTACGTCGCCATCGGGACCCGATATCGGCGACACCGAAAGCGCGACGGCCAGCGAGGTCCCGTCACTTCTTGTCCACCAAGTGTCGACCGGATGGGAGTCCCTGCCGTTGACCGCAGCGTCGAGCAACGCTTCGAGTGCCTGGGACGATTCATCGGGGACGAGCGCGCTCACGTGCTTTCCGGTGATCTTCTCCGGCGCCAACCCGAACACCCGCTCAGCCCCGGGGTTCCAACTGGACACCGCACCTTGAAGCGTCAACCCGATGATCGCGTCGTGTGACGAACGTACAAGGGCAGCCACCTCCGCCTGCGCTGCAACGGCCGCCTTTTGTCCGCTCGTGTCGCGAATCGCAGCCACAACGAACAACCGATCCCCCGACCACAGCGGAGCCAAGCTGATATCCACAGGGAACTCGGTTCCGTCGTGGCGACGCCCGAAAAGCTCCAGACCCGCTCCCATCGGTCTGGCCAGCGGTGACTCGACGAAAGACGCTCGATTCTTGCGATGGCGTTCGCGGAGGCGCTCTGGGACGAGGACCTCGACCCTCTTCCCAACAAGCTCTGCCTGCGCGTAACCGAATAGCTCGGCCGCATGACCGTTGACGACCGCTATCGCGCCATCGGCGTCAAGAGCGAGTGCGGCGTCCGGCATGAGCGAGAGAAAAAGGTCAAGTTGATCCCCGGCTACGGAAGCCGGGCCATCTGCACGCGCCTTGCTGGACGTACCCTCCGAGGGGATTTCGTCGCCTTTGCCGTTCTTCACCTTGAGCCCCGTCGTCGCCCTCAGCCCGTAGCCCTGAGCCAGATCGCTCGATCGCTCGATCGCTCGATCGCTCGATCATCATGGCACCAACTTCTCCCTGTGGGAGATGGCTTCTCCCTGTGGGAGATGGCTTCGGCTAAGGCGCGTGGTATGTCTCGATCAACGCCTCGTCTGGCAACATTGCGGCGTGAGCGTCCGCGTTTTCCTTCTCGATGATCACGAACTGGTCAGGCGAGGAGTCCGAGACCTGCTCTGGTCGCATGACGACCTAGAGGTCGTCGGCGAGGCCTCCACGGCCGAAGAGGCTCTGCAGCGGATTCCCCAGCTTCGCCCAGATGTCGCGGTCCTCGACGTCCGCCTTCGGGACGACCCTTCCGCCATGACGGGCATCGAGGTGTGCCGGGAGATTCGTTCGGCACACCCTGAGGTTGCGTGCATAATCCTCACGAGCTTTGCCGACGACGAGGCCTTGCTCGCCTCGGTCATGGCCGGCGCGTCTGGGTACGTACTCAAGCAGATCCACGGCGCTGATCTGGTCAATTCGGTCAGGCGCGTAGCCGCGGGAGAGAGCCTCTTGGATCCGACCTTGGCCGAGCGCGTGCGCCAGCGTCTCCAATCGCCGACCTCCAAGGACGACCCCCTTGCGAAGCTCACTCCCCAGGAGCGCAAGATCCTCGATCTGATCGGCGAAGGACGGACCAACCGACAGATCGGTGAGAGCTTGTTCCTCGCTGAAAAGACCGTGAAGAACTACGTGTCGAACCTCTTGGCCAAGCTGGGAATGGAGCGCAGAACTCAGGCAGCGGCCTTTGCGGCACGTCTGGAAGAACGGCGAGGAAGCACCGGTTCCTGAGGACGTTCTCCTCTGGACGCAAGTCCTTTTGGGGACCTATGACCTTCCGTTTGCGAAACGGGACTTTCGACCCTCAAAGGCGATAGCTACTTAGGTCACGCTTCAGTGGTGACCCACAAAGGACACATGATCCGAGGGGGGGAAGAGGTTTTCCGCGAGCTCGGATACGACGAATGCCTTTCGCTTCTTGCACAGGTCCCCGTCGGCCGGGTGGCGATCACCGTCCATGCCCTTCCAGTCGTTCTACCGGTGAACTACGCGCTCATGGGACATGACATCGTCTTCAAGACCTCCGCGGGAACGAAGCTCGCGGCCGCGACCGCAGGGAGCGTCGTCGCGTTCGAAGCTGACAACTACGAGGAAGCCGGACCGAGCGGGTGGAGCGTGCTCGTGCAGGGCCGAGCCGAGGAGATCACCGACCCCGCCGAGCTCTCCGCAGCGAAATCACTGCAACTCGACTCGCTCGTGTTGGACGGAGCCGTCGACCACTTCGTGCGCATCCACCCGACCAGGCTGAGCGGAAGAGCCGTCGAACCCGGTCCGTAGATCTGGGATGGAAGCAAAAGGGCTTTCGTCTCTAACCGGGCCGCCTGCCGACGTGGCAAAGTTCGAGAGTGGGTGGCGCAACGACTTCCGGGCGCTCCACCGCTTTCGTCGCGCCACCGCCGACCGACGTCGACGTCTTGTTGCGCGACGGCTCGACGGCACGGGTGCGATCCATCCGCGCGGACGACGCGCCACTCGTAGTCGACTTTCACCGGGGCCTTTCCGCTGAGAGCGTGAGGCTTCGCTTCTTCACGCCACACCCTTACCTCTCCGAAGCCGAGATCGAACGTCTCGTACATCTTTGCGGACCCGACCGGCTAGCGCTGGTAGCCGAAAGAGCCGGACGAATCATCGCCGTGGCCGAGTACGACCGCGACGCCGGTCGGGACGAGGCCGAGGTCGCCTTCGTGGTCGAGGACGCATATCAGGGATTCGGTCTCGCGACGATCCTCTTCGAGCATTTGGCGTCCCAGGCGCGCTCCCACGGGATACGGCGATTCGTCGCTTACACACTTCGCGAGAACAGGGCGATGCTGGACGTGCTCCGTGATGCCGGCTTCTCCCCGCAGGTGCGGTACGAAGAGGACGAGGTGCGCGTCGTCGTCGACATCTCGCCGTCGCGTGAAGCTTCGGCGGCCGCCGACGAGCGCGACCGCGTGGCGGTTCTGCGGTCGATGGCGCGGCTGCTGCGCCCGAAGTCGGTGGCAGTCGTCGGAGCGTCGCGCGAAAGCGGGAAGATCGGCCACGAGCTCTGCCGTAATCTCGTAGGTGGCGGCTTCGAAGGACCTGTCTATCCTGTCAACCCTCGCGCTGGCTACATAGCCAGCGTGCCGTGTTGGCCGACCGTCGAGGCGGTGCCCGGCGCCATCGACCTGGCGCTGATCGCGGTGCCGGCAGCCGCCGTGAAAGAGGTCGTCCTTGCGTGCGGACGAAAAGGAGTCGGTGCGCTCGTCGTCGTCTCGGCCGGTTTCGCCGAACTGGGCAGGGACGGAAAGACGAGAGAACGTGAGATCGTCCGGCTGGCTCACGCAAATGGGATGCGCATGGTCGGGCCAAATTGTTTCGGGGTCGTCAACACCGATCCAGCCGTCTCCATGAACGCAACGCTCACGGCACAGCGCCCAGGGCGTGGAAAGATCGGTTTCGCCTCCCAGTCAGGCGCGCTAGGTCTCGCAATCCTCGCCGAGGCGACCTCCAGATCGCTCGGACTGTCGAGCTTCGTCTCTCTCGGGAACAAAGCCGACGTGAGTGGGAACGATCTCCTCACGTGGTGGGAAGCGGACGAAGAGACCAACGCGATTCTCATGTACCTCGAATCGTTTGGAAACCCACAGAAGTTCAAAACGATCGCTCAGAGGGTCGGGCGTAAAAAACCCATCGCTGCGGTCAAGAGCGGTCGATCGGCCGCGGGAAGCCGGGCGGCCGCGTCGCACACCGCTTCGACTCGGGGCTCCGATCGGGCAGTGGAGGCGCTGTTCCGCCAAACAGGAGTTGTCCGGGTCGACACGATCGAAGAGCTCTTTGACGTGGGTGAGGTTCTAGCCACAAAACTCCTGCCCAAAGGACGGAGGATCGCGATCGTCTCGAACGCTGGAGGCCCGGCCGTGCTCGCTGCAGATGCTTGCGCTGCACGACATCTCGAGGTGCCCGAGCTGTCGTCCGAGCTCAGACGTTCGCTCGACACCGTGGTGACCCCCGGGAAAACCGTCACGAACCCGGTCGTTCTAAACCCCTCCTCGTCGCCCGACACCTTTCGCTTGTGTCTCGAGCTACTTCTGACATCGGACGAGGTCGACGCTGTCGTCGTGATCATCACGCCTTCAGTCGGGACCAACGGAACCGACTTGGCGCGTGCCGTGGTGAACGCCGTCGAGAGCGTCGACAAATGTGCGAAACGGATTCCGGTTGTTGTCTCATTTCTAGGTGGCAAAGGCAAAGAAGAACCCTTGGAGTCTGCTAAGTGCCAGATTCCTTGCTTCACATACCCCGAAACGGCTGTCAAAGCCCTGGCGCACGCCGTCGACCACGGCGAATGGAGATCCCGAGAACTCGGAAGTGTGCGGTCGTTCGAGGACGTCGACGCCAACAAGGCCCGGCGCCTCTGCTCGACCCTGTCACAGGGAATATCAGCACAGGGAATATCAGACGGACCTTCGCGGGTGGTGACCGGAGCCGATGCTCTGGCCCTGCTTTCGACATACGGCATCCCGTCTACGAACGGTACGGACGTCACGAGAAGTGCGGGCGCGGGGGCCGGCGACAAGTCCACGGCCGAGCCGGGCCTCGAGACGATCGTCGGACTGGTGCGAGACGACACGTTCGGAGCGCTGGTCCTCTTCGGTCTCGCAGGGCGCACGGAAAGGACAGAGAGCGCTGTCGAAGAACCCGGACAAAAAAGCGTTCGCCTGGTGCCTATAACCGACTCCGATGCCAACGAAATGGTGATCGAAGGATTCCGAAGCTCGTCGCCGAACGATCCGGCAAGCTCCAAGCAGGCGGACGTCGACGCACTCACTGACATACTCCTGCGGATGAGCTGCCTAGCAGTGGACATTCCAGAGGTGCTCGAGGCTGAACTCAACCCGGTGGTCGCGAATTCCGAGGGAGCGTGGGTGATCGATGCGAAGCTGCGTCTGGCCTCTCGCCCGCTTGATCGTGTTGACGATGTACGGCATTTACGTTGATGCCGGGCGCCGAAGTCCGTGAGACGCACATCTCGATCGTGCTCCTTCTCGATGATCGGGTACTCAAGATCCGAAAGCCCGTCGCTCTGGATTTCCTGGATTTCTCGACGATCGAGGCAAGGGCGAGAGACTGCCGACGTGAGGTCGAGCTGAACAGCCGCCTTGCCCCTGACGTGTATCTCGGAGCCGCCGAGGTGATCCTCGGAGCAGACGTCATCGACCACATGGTCGTGATGCGCCGCCTCCCAGACGAACGTTCGCTGTCGCACGTGATCGCAGCCAACGATGGTTCAGCGCCGGCTGAAGACATTCGATCGGTGGCGCAGACGCTCTTCGCGTTTCACAACCACGCCGAACGCTCGGCGGCGATCTCCTTGGCGGGAACCAAAGACGCCGTGAGCCACAAGCTCGAGGCCGACATTGAAGAGACTCGCCGATTCGTGGGGGCGACGCTCGACGGCGAGATCCACCACCGGATTGCCCACTCATTCCGGAGGTACCTCCAGGGACGGGGACCGCTCTTCACCGAGCGGGTTGCAGAGGGTCTCGTTTGCGACGGTCATGGTGATCTCCAAGCGGACGACATCTACCTCCTCGATGACGGTCCGCGGATCCTTGACTGCTTGGAGTTCGACGACGCTCTTCGATACGGAGACGTCGCGGCTGACATTGCTTTTTTGGCAATGGATCTCGAACGTCGGGGCTCGCCGAGCTCTGCGGCACAACTCCTCTCCGATTACGAAGATCTGAGCGCTCGCCGGATACCACCTTCGCTGTTTCACTTCTATGTCGCAGCAAAGGCTCTCATCCGTGCAAAGGTCGCCTGTTTACGTCACGAACAGGGCGACGCCGCCGCCGCCACAGCCGCTTCTTCTCTGCTCCACTTGTCGCACGACCATCTGGAGCGGGGGCGTGTCCGAATGGTTTTGATCGGCGGCCTTCCAGGATCCGGGAAGTCGACGCTTTCGTCGTCGGTCGCCAAATCCCTGGGCTGGACGATCATACGATCGGACTCGCTGAGACGTGAAAAGACTCAGGAGGTGAGAGCCGGCCATCCGGGCCCCAACGAATTTCAACGCGGACAGTACAGCCCAGAGATCACGAGCGCCCTTTACAACGATATGAACGAAAGGGCCGCACGACTGCTCGGGTTCGGTCAGTCTGTGATCGTGGACGCTTCGTGGACCAGCGAGTCGAACAGGGAGGGGGCGCGCAACGTTGCGCGTGAGAACTTTGCTGATCTCGTCGAGCTCGAGTGTGTCGCTCCTGACACCGTCGCCGAGGATCGTCTCGCCCGCAGGCTCAGGGTGGGAGAAGACCCGTCGGAAGCGACTCTCGAGATCCGCCGCGCGATGGCGGCTCGACAGTCCGAGTGGCCCGACGCGGTGAAGATTGACACCTCGGGCGTCATCGACGAAGCAACTTCAACGGCTTTAACGGCGATCGAGACGTGGGATGAGTGAACAACGTACCGATAAAGAAGGTCAGCGCGACGGCGGCATGATCAGCGGTCTTCACCACATCAGGATCCCGGTCAGGGACGCGTGGTCGAGTAGGGACTGGTATATGTCGGTGCTTGGATTCGCGCCGCTCATGGATGTCGAGGAAGAGCGAGCACTAGTGGGCGTGGTTCTCAAGCATCCCGTGGGTCTGGTAGTGGGCCTTCATCAGGATCCCGTTCGCGCAGAAGCCATGCACGGGTTCGCTTTGTTGGGGCTAACAGTGAAAAGTAAGGAACATCTCGAGCTGCTGGCGGCGCAACTGGATCACTCGGATGTCCACCATGGTCCGATCGAGGAAGGTCACCTCGGTCATTACTTCGATCTCCCCGATCCCGACGGAATCGTCACCCGCTTTCACGCAGGTTCCATCGCATACACGGAAGAGGCCTAGTCGCTCCCGTTGGCGGCAGCTCGAGTCTTATTCGCTGCGGCAGCTCGAGTCTTACTCGCTTCCGCAGGTCGAGTCTTGTCGGCTGCGGCCTTCGTGGCAGTAGCGGAGCGAGATTTGGCAGGGGCGGCTGCGGCCTTTGCCGTCGCGGCCCCGGTCTTCGTGGTGGCGACACTGGACTTCTTCACAGCGGCGCCGGTCTTCTTTGTTGCGACACCGGGCTTGGTAGTGGCCCCGCCTGTCTTCTTGGGTCTTCCGCCTCGCCGCTCCCGCAGCAGCTTCTTACGTCTCCGTCGGCGCCACCACCACGATCCTCCGATGAGAATCGCAGCGATCGCCAGGAGGATAGCGATTGGGCTCACGACCAGAGTGCGCTTGGTTAGTTGTATCTCGGTGGTCGACGAATCCGAACGCCTTGAGTAGATCAAAGATACGTGCATCGACACGACGCCGACGAGCCACGCAGGTGAACCCGTTACCGTGAACGATCGAGATGTGCCGACCGGCAACAACGACGGATCGAAGCGGGTCTGTTTCGGCACCGAACCGCCCGGCCACGACGTGACGTCGTTCTCTCCCCAGTAGCTCAGCGCCGCGCGACCGACATTCTGGGTGTCGACGAGAGCGTGGGTCCCCCCGCCTATGACGAAGCCAGGGCCCGCGACGGTCGCTTCGAGCTTTCGGAGTCTCGGTCCGGGGACGTCGACCGTCGCGAACCAACCGATCTGGTTCACGACCTGGAGGTTCCCGCCGCCTGACGGTAAGGGGCTCACGAGGAACCCAATGAAGTAGAGGTCGGGACTTAGAAAACGAGGCACCGAAAGTTTGATGTTGACGTCCGTGTAACCATCAGCGGGAATCGTCAATGGTCCCGTGGGGAACTGCGCGTAGCTCTTCCACAGGGGATCGGGCCCGTTACCCATTTTGACTCTTCCGTTGTTCTCGAGGTGGACGGCGCGTCCGGAGACGACAACGGGCACGGGGCTCGAACCAGGATTGACGATTCGGATCGGTATCGTGCCGCTCTGGCCGGCGGCGATCTGAACGGGATCAGACGGAACCGACACCGCCAGCGACCGAGGGTGCTTCGATCCCGTCGCTGCATCGGCGGTCTGCGGCAACAGACCGACCGAGACGACGACGGCGACCGCACATGCGAGCAGAGCGCCCGGTACGACCCGTTTGGAATGAACCGGCGGGGTCGCGGCCTGCCCGAAGATCACGTGTAGTTCGGGGTCACGGTGTACGTGAGCGTGTCGGTGTAGATGCCCGCGGCGACTGAATAATCGATAGCCACTTGGTTCGTGATGGTGATCGTGTCCGCGGTGGCGCCGGTGGCTCCCGAGCGACTGGCGATCTCTTCACCGGCGGACGTGTAGCCCGCGTACTTCCCGCCCGAGAAATCAGGGTCGATCGTCGCACCTGTCCCGGTGACCGTGTACCCCCAGTTCGGAGCGCCCGGCCACGCGACCGCGGTGGCCTTTCCGGTCGATACCTTCGGGATCACCGGGCCTCCACTCGCCGAGCTCTGGAGACCTGTGGCGTTGTCGTTCACCACCAGCGTGTAACCCGAGTGGGCATTGGTCAGAACGGTCAGGCCGACCGTGAAGCTCTGATCGGCTAGCACCGGCAAGCTCGGGTCCATGTCGAGCTCGTACGCCGTGTTGTTGATCGTGAATGTCAGGCTCTTGCCGACGCTCACCGTGACGGCCGTGTTGTTGGCGGCGAGGTTGATGGCCGGTGTGGTACCTGTGTCGATGGTTGCCGCGGCTGCCGTTTTGGTCGTGATCGTCGTCGTGTAGCTACCGGCTGTCGAACTGTTCGTCATCCCGGTGAACTCGATGTAGATCGGGATTCCCGCAGAAACCGACACTGCGTTCGTGACGGTGTAGGTGATCGTCTGGCCAGCGATTGCCACACTTCCCGCCCCGATGCCATAGCTATGGCCGATCGCCGGTGTGCCACCGAGCCCGGCTCCGGACACGGTGTAGGTGATCGTCTTGATGATTCCGGTTGTCGCAGTCGTGAACGAGTACGAATACGTAACTCCGGTGGCCCCAACCTGGTTGTTCGTGAGCGCCCAGTTGATGTTCGTCGGGGTTCCGGCGCTGGCCGGCGCCGATGCAACGGTAAGGAGACCGCCGGCCAACGCCGCGGAAACGAGGGTCAGACGCAGCCAGTGCGCGACAACGCGGCGGTCGGTGCCGCGACCTTGTCGATCCGCCGATTTCGTGAACACCGTTCGCATCTGTCCTCCCGGAACCTATTTCCGTCCCCCCATGGATCTCGGCTTTCACAACGGCACCATGAAGGCACGGACCCGTCCATATCCGTCGACACGGGCAAGCCTTTCCAGACGAGAACGCGCTACGTGAGTCATTTGCCCACGCAGCGCGGCACCCGGGTAGTTTCCCTGGTCAACCGCGTCCAAGGACACCTATTTCGCCCCGAATGCGACCTTGAGTGGCACGATGGAGACGATGAGCACCGTGACATTCCGACAGCGCGCTGAGCGGCGCCTCTCGCTCCGAGACACGGCGGCCCGTGGTCCGGAGGCGGGCGCCCGTGGGCCGGAGGCGGGCGCCCCGGACGAGGGCGTCTGGAGATACAGCCTCCTGCCTTTCGTGGCGGTCGCGGTCGTCGGCCAATTGAGCGCCACCTGGGAGCCCGGCCTGTCGAGCCCGGGCTACTACTGGCTAAGCACGGTGCTTCTGATCGCCTCGATATCGCTCGCCTTGTCGCGCAAGGTGTGGAACACCTCCACCTTGGTACCGGCCGTGCTCTACGTAGCGTCAGTGTGCTTTCTCGAGTTGTCCGCTGGGGGAGGTTCGAGCGGACTGGGTGCCCTCCTGCTCGTGCCGGTCGTCGCGGTTGCGCTCTACGGGCAGCGCTGGGAGTCCGTGGCCGTCGTCTGTCTGGTAGTGATCGCCCTCTTCAGCGTGTCGTTTGCGGGCACTCAGATCATTCAGCTGACACTTCGCAAGGTCATACTGCTCGGTGCGCTCGGCATCGCAATTCCGATCTCCATCCACGCGCTGCGCGACCGCCTCGTTGATTCCAACGAGCGAAAGACCAGGCTGCTGCAGCAAGCCAAGGCCATGGGCGAAGCTGCACGACAACTCGCGTCGCTACTCGATCCCTCACAGATCACGGCGCTCGGAGCCGAACTCGCAGCTCAGATCGCTTCACCGCCTGGATGTGGTCCTCGTCGCGCGGTCTACTTCCGCATCGACAAGGGCAAAGTGAAGATCGACGCTCAGTTCGACGAGACCGGAAAACTCGTAGACGAAGAGTGGCCGCTCGACGAGCACCCCGCTCTGAAGAGCGTGGTGCAGAGCGGAGAGCCCATCATCGGTCCGCTCGACCAAGACAGCGTCGGGCCCATACTGCGATCGGTCGTCCAAGAAACAGGGGTTACTCACGGCGCGTGGGTTCCCGTTAGACCTGAGAAAACCCTCCACGGCGTCCTGGCTGTCGCCAGCCGCGGTGTGCCGATCACCGAAGACTGTCTCGAACGCTGTGTTGCGCTGGGCCACCTTCTCGAGTTGGCGCTGTCGAACTGGGCCGCCCACGAGAAACTGGAGCAGCAGGCGACCGCAGAG
>DASPVS010000111.1:0-5928 GCA_035622235.1 Acidimicrobiales bacterium
ACCGGGATCTGCCACCAGGTGAACCTCGAGTACCTCGCTCGCGTCGTCTTCGCCGAGGGCGGGAGAGCGTTCCCCGACACCCTCGTAGGAACCGACTCGCATACGACCATGGTCAACGGACTCGGCGTGCTCGGGTGGGGCGTGGGAGGGATTGAAGCAGAGGCGGCCATGCTCGGGCAGCCGCTCACGATGCTCATCCCACCCGTGGTGGGGCTCCGGCTCAGTGGTCAGCTTCCCGAAGGCGCGACCGCCACGGACCTCGTGCTCACCATCGCCGAGCTCCTGCGTCACCACGGCGTCGTCGGCAAATTCGTCGAGTTCTACGGTCCCGGTCTCGCGGAGCTCCCACTCGAGAATCGAGCCACGATCGGGAACATGTCACCTGAGTACGGGGCCACCTGTGCGATCTTCCCGATAGACGAAGTCACGCTCGAATATCTCCGTTTCACGGGACGGGACCCTCAACACGTGAGCCTCGTGGAGGCTTACGCGAAGGAGCAGGGCCTGTTCCACGAGCAAGGGTCGGACGAGCCCGTGTTCAGCGAAAGGGCGGAACTGGACCTCTCCACCGTCGAGCCCTGCCTCGCCGGGCCCGCCCGACCGCAGGACCGGGTGCCGCTCGCCAAGGCAAAAACGGGTTTCCGCGGAAACATCGCCTCCAGCCGCGCTCGCGAACCGGGCGCGCCGGGAAGCAGCGGGGAGACGATCCTCGGTGAAGCGCCGGCGAAGCTCGAGGACGGCTCGGAAGTGACCGTACGCGACGGACACGTCGTGATCGCTGCGATAACGAGTTGTACAAACACGTCCAACCCCCAGGTCATGCTCGCAGCAGGGCTGCTCGCTCGAAACGCTCTACAACGCGGACTTCAGACGAAGCCTTGGGTGAAAACATCACTCGCACCGGGATCGCGCGTGGTCATGGACTACTACGAGCGCGCAGGCCTCACCGCGTCGCTGGCCGAGCTCGGTTTCGAACTCGTCGGTTTCGGCTGCACGACGTGCATAGGCAACTCGGGTCCCCTTCTCCCGGGGGTATCCGAGGCGGTTTCCGAAGGGGACCTCTCGGTCGCAGCGGTGCTGTCCGGCAACCGGAACTTCGAAGGCCGGATCCATCCCGAGGTACGTCTCAACTATCTCGCGTCACCCCCGCTCGTAGTGGCCTACGCACTGGCCGGATCGATCGACGTGGACCTGACCAGCGAGCCACTCGGCACCGACTCTGCGGGCAACGATGTGTACCTGCGCGACATCTGGCCGAGCCAGCATGAGGTGCTCGAAGCGATCCGCAGCTCGGTCACCTCCGAGATGTTCCGGGAGCGCTACGCGTCGGTGTTCGACGGTGACGAACGCTGGCGGAACCTCGAGATCGGGTCGGGTTCGACTTACGAGTGGGACCCCGGATCCACCTATGTGCTTCGACCCCCGTTCTTCGATGCGCTCAGCTCCGAGCCAGAGCCGATAAGCGATGTCTCCTCGGCGCGGGTGCTCGCAGTAGTGGGCGACAGCGTGACGACGGACCACATCTCACCCGCAGGTTCGATAAGGCCGAGCTCACCGGCCGGCGTCTATCTAACCGACCACGGTGTCGAACGAGCTGACTTCAACTCCTATGGCGCGCGTCGCGGCAACCACGAGGTCATGATGCGCGGGACGTTCGCGAACGTGCGACTTCGGAACTTGCTGGCACCAGGTACAGAAGGCGGTGTCACGCTGCTTCTTCCCGAAGGCCTGCAAACCACCATCTACCAAGCCGCCATCTCCTACGAAAGTCGCGGCACGCCGCTCGTCGTGATCGCGGGAAAGGAGTACGGGTCGGGTTCGTCGCGCGACTGGGCGGCGAAGGGTCCCGCCCTCCTCGGTGTGCGAGCGGTCATCGCCCAGAGCTTCGAGCGCATACATCGTTCGAACCTGATCGGAATGGGCATTGCGCCGCTGCAGTTCGCCGAAGGAGAGTCCGCCGACAGCCTCGGGATCGATCCGCACGAGGAAGTGAGCATCTCGGGGTTGGCCAACATCACAGACGGCGAAGTGCCAAAGGAAGTGAACGTTCGCGTCGGGGACGTGGACTTCACCGCGCGGGTTCGTATCGACACACCGATGGAAGCCGAGTACTACCGAAACGGGGGCATCCTCCAGTACATGCTGCGCCAGCTTTCGCACTGACCGGCTCGGCTCAGCCCGCCGGGCCGTCCATGATCACCACCGGCTCCTCGGTGACGACGAACGCCAGGCGGTCAAGGTCGAGGAACTCTTTCAAGTCGGCCCAGATCGCCGGGAAGTCGTCTTCGGTGGTCGAGGCGATGTAGTCGTCCATCGAAGCGAACCACTGCATCGTCACGCCGTCGTATCCCCCGTCGTCCTGTTCGCCGTAGTCGTCGAGCGGCCTGTGGTGCTGCTCGTAACGCAACGCGTGGCTCCCGTGACCGCTCGATGCGACGAGCGGCCCGTGCTGGTCGCGCCAGTAAGCGTGGAACTCCTCGGGCGACATCCCCGCCTTGCGTCGCACCAGACACGTGAGCCTTACCATCGGTCCCTCCGCAGCTTCGTTCAGCCGGTTTCGATCACCTTGAAGCATTCCGCCAGCCGTCCCTCGGGCAGTCCGGCGGCAATCGCGTTCGAGGTGAGCCAACCCCGGACACGCTCCTCGAGTTGCCGAGCGTCGGCGATCTGGCTCTTGTGAGACAGAAGCGCGGCGATCTTGCGGTCGAAGGTCTCCGTCACGTCCACAGCGCGATTCGACCCGGCGTGCGCCATCACCCACAGCTCGCCGACAGTGTGAGGTTCCAGACCGTCCTCGAGAAGCTCTGGGTGGGCGAAGGGATTGCGGCTGTCGGGGAACACCGCGCAGACGGCCGCCTCGCCTGCGGCCAGGTGATCTGGGTGACTCGCCGCCAGAAAATCCCAGTTGCGCTCCGGCGACTGGCAGACGACGCGCTCGGGGCGCACCTCCCTTATGACCCGTGAGAGCTCACGACGAAGGTCGATGCTCACTACGAGACGACCGTCTGGGTAACCGAGAAATCGCACATCGCTCACGCCGACTTCGGCCGCGGCTGCCTTCTGCTCGCCACGACGCAGCTCTGCCACAGCCGGGCGCGACATAGACCTGTCGGATCCGCCGGCTTCACCGTCTGTCACCACGCAATAAGTGACCGTCGCTCCAGCTCGTGTCCACGCAGCCGCCGACCCGGCAAAACCGAAGTCGACGTCGTCGGGGTGCGCGGTTATGACAAGGACGGAGCTCGCAGAATCAGCAGGTTCGACCGAGATCACAGCGACGGAGGTTAGGCAGTTTCCTCTTCCTCCACCGCATCGTCTACGGCGCTGCCGGTCAGTTCGGTGAGCCTGGCGTCGTTCGAGAAGACCTCGACGATCGGAAGGTGCAGGCCTAGACGCCTCTGGATCCGTTCGACGTCGAGGATCTGGTCCCACAACACGAGCGTGGCCACCGCACCCGACCCCCCGGCACGCGCGGTGCGCCCGGACCTGTGCAAGTAGGCCTTTTGGTCCTCGGGTGGGTCGTAGTGCACGACCACGTCGACGTCTTCGATGTCGAGACCTCGTGCCGCTACGTCGGTCGCCACGAGCGCTCGCACCTTGTCGGAAGAGAAATTCTGAAGTGCCTTTTCGCGGCTGGCCTGGCGGAGGTCTCCGTGGATTGCATCGGCGCGGACGCCTTCTCGACGGAGTTGTTCCACGAGGCGGTCCGCTCCGCGCTTGGTACGCACGAATACGAGTGCCTTTCGGGCGCCGCGGCAGATCGCGGATGCGACCTTCACCTTGTCCATTTGATGGACCTGGAAGAAATAGTGCTGCATCGACTCGACCGTTGGAACCGCCGACTCGACCTCGTGACGAATGGGGTCACTCAGATGCCGGCGCACGACACGGTCGACATCACCGTCCAACGTCGCTGAGAACAGCATCGTCTGGTGCATCTTCTCGATCCGGCGCAGGAGCCAATCGACCTGGGGAAGAAAGCCCATGTCGGCCATCCGGTCGGCTTCGTCGAGCACAGCGACCTCCACCTCCGCGAGCGACACCTCCCCCCGCTCGGTCAAGTCGATCAGACGCCCCGGGGTCGCTATGACGACGTCGCAGCCCTTTCTGATGCGTTTGATCTGTCGCTCGATGTCCGCCCCGCCGTAGACGACGACAACCTTGCGGTCGACCGACTCGGCGAGGGGAGCGAGAACCTCTGCAACTTGCACGGCGAGCTCCCGCGTCGGAACCAGGACGAGGGCCCTGGGTGTTCGACCTACAGCCTTTCCGACTCGCATCAGAAGGGGCAGCCCGAACGCGAGCGTCTTGCCGGAGCCGGTCTTCGCCTTTCCACAAACATCGCGACCCGCGATCCCGTCGGGAATCGTGAGTGCCTGTATCGGGAAGGGTTTTCTTATCCCCTGCTCCACGAGAAGTCTCGCAAGCGCTTTCGCCACGCCGAGACCCTCGAAGGTGACGTTCGGGTCATAGGTTTCGGTTCGTCCCTCGGTCGGATCGTCCGAATCGTCCAAAGGGGAATTGGGGGCGTCCTCGTCCGAGGCACGCTCATAGATAGCGGTCATCCTGCTCTCATCCGGTTTTTAGTGTTCGTGTTCAGTTGTCCCCGGCCGACGTCCGACCGGTCGGTCGGGTCCGCCTCCGGAAGACCCCTCGGGATTCGTGTGCACGAACACGACGGAGCAGTCGAGGAAGACCCCAGTGCTGTGGCGCCCGAGTTGGGTGGCACCACGCTGCACTGAATCCCCATACTACCGGAATTGCCGCAGAAGTGGTACCGGTTTCACTCCCTGCGCGCGTCAATGTAGATCTGTGACCCTGAGCGTCGAAATTCGACCGCTTTTGCGCGCATGCCCGCCACAGCGAATTCTTCGTCACCGAGAGCGTCAGCACCGTTCGAAGGGTCGCCCTCGCCGGCCACCGCGTTTCGCAGATCGTGGCTGATTCGCATGGAGCAGAACTTCGGCCCGCACATCGAACAGAAGTGAGCGGTCTTCGCGGGCTCGGCTGGAAGGGTCTCGTCGTGGTAGGCCCGCGCTGTCTCGGGGTCAAGGGCGAGATCGAACTGGTCCTCCCAACGGAACTCGAAGCGGGCCTTCGACAGTGCGTCGTCCCAGGCCCTGGCCCCGGCGTGGCCTTTGGCGACGTCGGCAGCGTGGGCGGCGATCTTGTACGCGATCATCCCCGCCTTCACGTCCTCCCGGTCCGGAAGCCCGAGGTGCTCCTTGGGTGTCACGTAGCAGAGCATGGCGGTTCCGTTCATGCCGATCACCGCAGCACCGATAGCCGACGTGATGTGGTCGTAGCCGGGCGCGATATCGGTGGTCAGCGGACCGAGAGTGTAAAAGGGCGCCTCGTGGCAGACCTCGCGCTGGAGCGCGACGTTTTCCGGGATCCGGTGGAGAGGCACGTGCCCCGGGCCCTCGATCATCACTTGCACGTCGTGACGCCATGCGATCTCGGTCAGTTCGCCCAGCGTTCTCAGCTCCGCGAATTGTGCCTCGTCGTTCGCGTCGGCAACCGAACCTGGCCGTAGTCCGTCGCCGAGCGAGAAAGCGACGTCGTAGGCGCGCAGCACCTCGCACAACTCTTCGAAATTCGTGTAGAGGAAGTTCTCCTCGTGGTGCGCGAGGCACCATGCCGCCATGATCGAGCCGCCGCGGCTCACGATTCCCGTCATGCGCCCGACGGTGAGCGGAACGTACCTCAACAACACGCCGGCGTGGACGGTCATGTAGTCGACGCCCTGCTCCGCTTGTTCGACGACGGTGTCCCTGTAGACATCCCAACTGAGGTCTTCAGCGCGCCCGTCCACTTTTTCGAGAGCCTGGTAGATCGGAACCGTGCCGATCGGCACGGGCGAGTTGCGCAATATCCATTCGCGCGTGGTGTGGATGTCAGCGCCGGTCGAGAGGTCCATGACCGTAT
>DASPVS010000112.1:0-6864 GCA_035622235.1 Acidimicrobiales bacterium
CTCGAGCGTCGCATCGAAGAGCTCTGTTGTGGGGACCGGTTCTACCGAGACGTCGAAACCGGAGGAGACCAATTGCGCCGCGAGGGCGGGCCCGACGAGTTGGGACCAAGGGTCATCGGCGTCCCAGGTCAGATGAAGCGTCACAGGGGTACCGAATTGCGTCCACGTGTGAGATGCGTCCTCTGAGAGGCCCGCTTGTTCCATGAGACGCGAGACAGCTGCTTCATCCACAGAACTGCTTGATCCGGCGTCGTCCGAGTACGCATCCGACTGCAAGTTCGGCGCGAGGAAGTCGTTGTCGACCCACGCCTCGGGAAGCATCGGCCCGATCAGGTCCGTAACAAGAGCGCCCCGGTCAATGGCATGTCCGATCGCCTGCCGGACGGCGATTTGGTTCAACGGTTCGCGACGAGTGTTGAGCTCCAGCTGGAGCATCGTCGTACCGATCGAAGCCTCGCTCTCGACGTGTGGGTGTGACGAGACTTGCGCGAGCGTCGCGCCGTTGAACCCGTCGGGTTGAGCCACCTGTGCGCTACCGCTCACCACATCGTTCACTTCCTGGTCCGCGCCCGGGACCGCCCGAAGGACGATCCGATCGAGATGCGGTTTTACGCCCCACCACCGAGGGTTGCGCTCGAGCACCATCGACTGGCCGGGGACCCACGAAGCAACCTGCCACGGGCCGCCGGACACGAGTGCCTTGGGATCGTATTGGTCGAAGCCGGTGTTCCATCCGACTACCTCTCCAACGTGCGCCGGAAGAAGGTCGTCGAACAACGAAGGCCAGTCGGCGAACTGGGTCTTGAAGACGACGGTCACGGTCCGGTCGTCGTTGGACCCGGTGACCGATGCGATGTCGCGATACCCCGCAGTCGAAGCGACCGAATCTGGTTCGCCGTTCACGTCTATGCCGTCACCGCGTTGCGAGCGCCAGGAGTAAACGAAGTCCTGGGAGTTGATGGGCACGCCATCGGACCACACAGCGTTTGGGTTTATCTGGTACACGACGGTGAGTGGATTGATGCTCTGAACCGATGCTTGAGCGACATCCGAATCGAGTTGTGGGACCAGCCCCGGGGTCACCTGGTAAACCTGCGGCAAGACGACCTCGGTCACGTCACGCGTTGCGGCGACGTCGCCGGCGACCGTATGGGGGTTCAAGGTCGTCGGAACAGACGGGACGTCCACCGTCACAGTTCCTCCCTCGACGGGGACAAGAGGGAGGCCGTGCCCGGCACCCGCCGATGCCGGTCGGGTCGAGGACTGAAGCTCTGACACTCCGGTGGTGACCAGCGCGGCTGTCGCGAGGATCCAAGCGATCCCCGCGCGCGTTCGCGTGGTCGGTTTTTTGATCCAGCCTCCCGCCAGCGACGACCGTTTCCGGCCGTTCGCTGGCTCGTTCGTCAAGACACCCGGAGGGAGAGGGTCAACGTGGTGAAAGTGAAGATGATCGCCACAGTGATGGTGATCCGGTCGAGGTTCTTCTCCACCACCGTCGATCCCGCGGCCGCTTGGCCCACGGATCCTCCGAACATGTCGGAGAGCCCGCCCCCCTTGCCCGAGTGGAGGAGGATCAAGAAGATCAATCCGAACGACACCAGGATCTGGATGACGATGAGGATGGCGGTCAGCACCAGAACGACCCTCCTAAGGGCTAACTGACCCGGTCACGGTATCAAATGCACAGAGCCACGGACCCGCGGCAACTGGCGCCGGCGCGGGACCCCGTTCACCGAGAGCTCCGCCCCTTGGCCGGCACAAGCGCGGAAGCCGTGGCGTTCACGATCGATGCGAACGACGAGGCATCGAGGCTCGCTCCCCCGACCAGAAACCCGTCCACGTCAGGGCACGAGATGAGCTCCGCGGCGTTTTCTGGTTTCACCGATCCTCCGTACTGGATCCGTACGATCGACGCTGCGTCGAGCCCGCCGAGGACCGCGAGGATCCCCCGAATGTGGGCGCATGCCTGTTGTGCGTCGTCCGGCGTGGCGGTGTTCCCCGTGCCGATCGCCCAGATCGGCTCGTACGCGACGACGCACCGGGCGAGCTTCTCGCGATCGAGGCCCTCGAACGCAAAAGTGACCTGGGATTCGAGGCGGTCCAACGTCAAGCCCCGGGACCTTTCCTCGTCCGTCTCGCCTACGCAGACGATCGGGGTCATCCCGTGGTTCTGCACCGCCCGCGCTCTCGACCTCACTTCCAAGTCCGTCTCGCCGAAGAGCTGGCGCCGCTCGGAGTGCCCGACGATCACGAATCGGACCCCGAGCCTGCTGAGCATCGGAGGGCTGATCTCACCGGTGAAGGCCCCGCTGTCATGGTCGTTGCAGTGCTGTGCACCGAGGGAAACAGGAATCGACCGATCTTCGAGGACCGTCTGTACCGAGCGGAGATCTGTGAAGGGCGGATGTACCGTGACGTCGACGATCTCCACGTCGCTCGCCTGGATGCGAAGGCCGAGCTCCTGGACGGTCCTTATCGCCTCCAAATGGTCATGGTGCATCTTCCAGTTACCGCTCACGAGCGGACGGCGCACCTCGGCGGCGCTACCAAGGGACTGATCTACGGCGTTCATCGAGCAGAGTGTGGTGCATTGCCGGCTGCGCGCAAAGCGGCGAGACCCGGGAGGTCACCTAGCTCGAGGAACTCGAGAGACGCGCCGCCGCCGGTCGAGACGAAATCGACCCGGTGTGCGAGACCCAGCCGATCGAGCGCAGCAGCGGAGTCCCCCCCTCCCACCACGGTGAACGCCCTGCTTTCAGCCATGGCCTGTGCCACGACGGCAGTTCCCGCGGAGAATCGATCGTCTTCGAACTTCCCCATCGGTCCGTTCCAGAAGACCGTCCCCGCGCCGAGGATCACCTCTCTGAAGCGCGCGGCAGTTTCCGGACCGATGTCGAGACCGCACCAACCTTCCGGTACGTCACGACCCTTCTTGCGAACTTCTTCGAAAACGTCTCCGAAGGGGCCCTCAGGTTTCAAGACACCGGAGGGGCCATCGGGTTTCAAGACACCCGAGGAGCCGCCACGCTGCGGACGAGTCTCACCACCTAGCGCTCGGCTCTCTCCGACCTGCTTTCGATCGCTCCGAGAGCTCCCTTGTGGGCGTGGGGTCCCGCATATTGCGAGCACATCCGTGGGGAGGAGCAACCGCTCCCCCGCCTCGTCGAGCAAGCTCTTACAGGCTTCGACGCCGGCGATGTCGACCAGGGAGTCACCCGCCGAGTGCCCGGCCGCGACGAGGAAGGTGAAGGCCATCGCCCCACCGACCAGCAGTTGGTCGACGCGGTCGAGAAGCGAGTGAAGCACCCCCAGTTTGTCCGAGACCTTCGCGCCGCCTACGACGGCGACGAACGGTCGCGCCGGCCTTCCGAGCAAGCCCCCCAACATCTCGACCTCCTTTTGGAGGAGGCGGCCTGCCGCAGACGGAAGTCGCGACGGCGGACCTACGACCGAGGCATGGAACCTGTGAGACGCGCCGAAAGCGTCGTTTACATACAGATCGAACCCGTCCACGAGTTCGTCCACAAACGTCGGGCTGTTCGCTTCTTCTCCCGGATCGAATCGCAGGTTCTGTTCGAGCCGTACTCCCGGTGCAAGCTCTGCGAGCCTTTCGCGTACGGGCGCCACGTCGTAACGCGGATTAGGTTTGCCCCCGGGCCGTCCGAGGTGCGTGCACGTGGTCACGGACGCGCCCCGTTCCGTCAACCAATTGAGTGTCGGCAACGCCGCGCGTATACGGAAGTCGTCTGCGATCTCCATGGTGGGAGACCACCCTGCGGTCCCATTGAGGAGAGCGAGATCGCGCACGCCGTTGATTCGGGCACTCTCCGACTCCGCCGAGTCGACCTCTCGGAGAGGGACGTTGAAGTCGCACCGCACGAGAACGCGGCGACCAGCGACGTCGGGTAGGTCCTCGAGCAGAGGGATGCCATCGAGAGGGCGCCCGGCGGCCACTTTCGCACCGGGCTTTGCCGGACGTGCCTTCCCCGGATCGGCCCGCCCTTGAGCCCCTTCGGATGATGCGGTCCGCTCAGTCACGACCGGTCCGCTCAGTCACGACCGACCGACTCAGTCACGACCGACCGACTCAGCCACGACCGACCGCCCGGCTCACGCCGGAGCCGGCGCCGAGCCCATGAGCATGACCAGATCCACGAGCCGGTTCGAGTAGCCCCATTCGTTGTCGTACCACCCCTCGACTTTTACGAGGGTGCTCGAATCGTCTATCGGCATCACCATCGTGAGCGGGGCGTCGAAGATGCACGACGCCGGGCTGCCCACGATGTCCGAGGAGACGAGTGGGTCCTCGGAGTAGACGAGAACTTTGGAAAGTGGCCCCTCGGCAGCGGCCGCGGCGAATGCGGCGTTGACATCGGCGACTCCCACTTTGGCAGGAACGACAGCGGTGAAGTCGGTGATCGAGCCGTCCGCAACCGGTACGCGCAGAGCCGCTCCGTCGAGCCGACCCTTCATCTCCGGGAGGACGAGTTTCGTCGCGCGCGCCGCACCCGACGACGCGGGGACGATGTTCAAAGACGCCGCGCGTGCTCTGCGCAAGTCCCGGTGCGGCAGGTCCAAAAGGTTCTGGTCGTTGGTCATCGCATGCACGGTGGTCATGAGACCACCCGACAGGCCGAACTCGTCGGACAGGACCTTCACCATAGGGACGAAGCAATTTGTGGTGCACGAAGCGTTCGACACGACGAAGTCGTGGCGCGGGTCGAACTCGTCGTCGTTCACCCCGATGACAAAAGTCGCGTCAACATCGGTTCCAGGAGCAGAGATCACTACGCGCTCGGCCCCACCGTCGATGTGAGCCGCAGCGGCTTCGCGGCTCGTGAAGCGCCCGGTCGACTCGAGAACCACTTGGACGCCCAAATCGCCCCAAGGAAGGGCTTTCGGCTCGCGTTCCGCGAGAACCTTGATCGGAGACCCGTCGACCACGATGTCGTCTCCCGACACCTCCACGGAACCCGGGAACCGGCCGTGAGTGGAGTCGAAGCGAAGGAGATGCGCGTTCGTCCTGGCGTCGGTGAGGTCGTTGACCGCTACAACTTCGATCGGAGCACCCTGTTCGCGTGCCGCACGGAGAAAGTTCCGCCCTATCCGGCCGAAGCCGTTGATCCCGACTCTTACCTTCATTGCCATGCCCGTTGTCCCCCCACGTACGGCCAGGGCCCTATCCGACCAGACCGCATAATGCCCTTGCCAGTCTGCCAGGATCGTGTGCGAGGCCGTTCGGCCTGGCCAGCTGTTGGACGACCACCGGGACGTCGAGGTCGCCGAGAGCTATCCCGGCTGTGTCCGCGACGACCACATCGACGGAGATCCCGTGCTCCTTGAGCGCCCGTACATGCTGTGCCACGTCGAAACCATCGGTCTCGGCCACCTGGGGGTGGAGGTTTGCTACATACACTTTACGAGCAGGAGTCGCTTCGAGAGCTGATCGGATGCCGGGCACCGTGGCTGCGGCAAGAACGCTCGTGAAGAGGCTGCCGGGCCCCATGACGACTTGGTCGGCACCCTTGATCGCGTCGACCGCCAGCTCTGGTGCACCTGGGTCGCATGGAACAAGGGACACCCTCCGAATGTGAGCGGTCCTCGACACCTCGCTCTGACCTTCGATCTCGCCGCCCTCGATTTCGGCCTTGAGCACCGTCGGCTCCGATCCGGCCGGAACGACCCGTCCGACGGCGCCGAGCAGGCGCCCGGCCTCGTCCAGGCCCTTTTGCACGTTGCCCGTGGCCGACACGAGCCCGGCGAGAACGAGGTTGCCCAGAGCGTGACCAACAAGACCGTCTTCACCGTCGAAGCGGTTTTCGAACGCCACTGCCAGGATCGATCCCTCGCCTGCGAGGGCGACGAGGCACTTTCTCAGATCCCCTGGCGGAAGTATCCCCAGGTCACGCCGCAGTCGTCCCGACGAGCCCCCGTCGTCCGCCACCGAGACCACGGCGGTCAGCTCCCGTGCGTAGCGGCGCGCCGCCCTGAGCGTCGCCGCCTGACCGTGACCCCCGCCGAGAGCTACGACCCTCGGGCCGGCGGCGGGCAGAGGATTCGGCGCCACATCCTCAGCGCGACCCCCCGTTCGTTCGCCTGCCGGGACACTCACCGGATCTCCCCGCCTTTGGTGGCTTCGACGGGGCTGCCGTTGGCGTTGCTCACCGGTCGATGTCTCTGTGGAAGACCGCGATTCCTCCGCCGTCGCTCTCGAGCCGCCTGGCAAGCTCGTCGGCCAGGACCACCGATCGATGTCGCCCTCCGGTGCACCCCATCGAGATCGTGAGATACGACTTACCTTCCCTCGCGTACGCGGGCAGCAACGTCTCGAGCAGGTCGTCGAGCTTCTCGAGGAACTGTTTCGTCTCTGGTTGCGAGAGAACGAAGTCGCGGACAGCTTCGTCCTTTCCGGTGAGCGGCCGCAGCTCGTCGACCCAGTGTGGGTTCGGCAGGAAACGACAGTCGAACACGAGGTCGACGTCAGGAGGCACGCCGTGTTTGTAGCCGAAAGAGACGACCGAAGTCCGCATTCCGGGGTCGGCCTCATCGCCGAAGAGGTCTGTCATCCGCACACGCAGTTGGTTCACGTTCAGTTCGCCCGTGTCCAAGACCACATCCGCGCGCTCTCGAATCGAGTCCAGCAGGCGTCGTTCGTCCACGATTGCGTCTTCGATGAGCTCGCGGCTCAACGGATGACGCCTCCGCGTTCCTTCGAACCTGCGGACGAGCACTTCGTCCGGAGCGTCGAGGAAGAGCAAGCGGACACGCTGGCCCGAAGCTCTCAGTTCCCCGATCGCAGGCAGCGCTTCCGCGACCTGGGCACCGCCGCCGCGACCGGTTACCAGCGCGATCCTGTCCTGCGCC
>DASPVS010000113.1:0-4313 GCA_035622235.1 Acidimicrobiales bacterium
AAGGATTTTCACCCTGGCGATTTTCGGAGTCACCGTCGCAGTCGTGGGACTCGTCGTGTCCGGGGTCTTTCGCAGCGCAGCCCCCAAGATCAGCCTGGAGCGATTCCGACGAAGGACGTGGCAGCTCGATATTCGCTTCGCGATACTCATTCTCGTCGCGTTCGCGGCTCTGGCAGACGAGCTCGGCTTCGACGGAATTCTTGGAGCTTTTGCGGCCGGAGTTCTCATCAGGATCGCCGACAGAGAAGGGATCGTACGCAACCGGTCCTTTATGGACAGAGTGGACGCAGTAGGTTTCGGGCTCTTGATCCCCGTCTTCTTCATCACTAGTGGCTTCGATCTGGATTTTCGTGCGTTGTTCCACAGTCCAGATCACTTGGCCCTCGTGCCGATCTTCTTTGTCGGTTTTCTGGCGAGTCGGGCGTTGCCTCCCCTCCTCTTGTGGCGGGATCTCGAGCGGCGACGGACGGTAGCGATGGGCCTTCTCTCAGCCACAACTCTCACGGTCGTCGTAGTAGCAGTCGATGCTGCCTTGAGCCTCAGAATTCTGGATTCTGCTGCGGCCACCGCGTTGGTGTCGGCCGCGCTTCTCACTCAGGTGGTCTGTCCGCCCATCGCGCTGGCGCTCATGGGCGAAGCCCCCGCCACCGCATCGGGAGTGGCCGACAACCTCGATTGACTGGTATCTGCTTCGAGTCTCGCCGAACGACGTCAGGCCGGACGCTTGGCGTAGGCCCAAATGACGATCGGAAACGATGATTCGTTGCTGAGCGAGTGCCACGGTTGGTAAGCGCGCCAGTGGCCCCCGAGATGTCGCTTCAGGATTCGGTAGGGAGCGATCCTGAACATGTCTGCCTTGATACAGGCGCGATTGCCCCAGCTGAAAGTCTTGATGTCCTCAAAACCGGCGCTCGAGAGCAGAATTCTCATACCATCCTTTGTGAAGCGCCAATAGTCACCGGGCGCTTCGTGTATGCGCAGCATGAACGGCGTGTCGACTATGACATGACCACCGGGCTTCGTAAGTGCGAACAGCGTTTTCACGGCGGCGACCGGATCGACGACGTGTTCGAGGACCTGTTCGCATAAAACGACGTCGTACTGACGAGCAGGGGTCGATTTGCAGAGATCGAACTGCGGATACTTCAGCCGATCGAACGTTCTCCATCCGTTTGCACGACCACCCCACCCCGAGATCTCGACCGCGTCCAGCGAAGGCTTGTCGAGTGTTTCGAGATAGGCGTCGATGTGCCGATTCATCTCGACGCGGCACCAGAGCTCGCCTGCGAAGAGCCAGCGGTTGAGACGCCTCTTGGCCTTCGACTTCACCCTGCCCGTCACGCCGAGACGCTGGTCACCCGCGACGCTTGACATCTTCCCCCTCCGCTCCAGACCCTTTCTCCGGTGTCGTCTTCTTCATCGTCGTCACCCGTCGTGAGTCGGCTCAGCGACGACGTCGGATCGAACAGCATATGTCCCCGCTCATGCGGGACCCTTCGTCACCTGCAACGACTCGAGGACCGCATAAAACCGCTCGATGGCGACGTCGCCGAACTCTCGGCGCAAGCCATCTTCGATTCGTCGAGCCGCGACCTCATGAGCTTCTAGGTATTCGCGCGCGCGCGGAGCAAGCTCGACGATCTTCTGCCGCGCGTCTGCGCCCCACGGCGTCACCGTCAAGTATCCACGTTCACGCAGGCTCGCCACGATCTTGCTCGCTCCCTGGCGCGTCATCCCTAGCTCCCTGCCGATGCAGGAGATGGTCACCGCACGGCGAACGGACGTGACTGCTAGGACCCGTTCGTCGGAAAGACCCCGATCGTCAAAGCCTTCGGCCGCCAACTCATCGTCCAAACGGCGGCGGTAGCCGAGCCATCCCCTGCGCAGTGCCACACCGAGGGGCACGAGCGGCTTTGTCTCCACCTTGAAACCGGTGCCGGCATCGCTCGGGCTCGGATCATCGCCGGGCATACCAGGGCCTCTCCAAGATTGGCAACTAAGTTGACATTCTACCCGGGTGGAACCCCGAAGCCGCGAGTGCGAGCGCCTCGCAAGCTGGGTATTAACTAGACCGTGGCGGTCGCTCAGAAGCGTGGAAAAGCGCTCCGCGAGTACAAGGCAAAGCGCGATTTCGGGGTCACTCCGGAACCGAGCGGCGAGGCCAGACGACCCCGCAAGGGACCCCTGCGATTCGTCGTCCAGCGTCACCGTGCTCGGGCCACTCATTACGACTTCCGGCTAGAGGTGAACGGCGTCCTCGCGAGCTGGGCCATTCCCAAAGGCCCGACCCTCGATCCGACAGTGAGGAACCTCGCCGTCCACGTCGAGGACCACCCGATCGAGTACATGGACTTCGAAGGAATCATCCCTCGTGGCGAGTACGGGGGTGGCGACGTCATCGTTTGGGACAAGGGCACGTACAAGCCCGTCGGCACCGATGATCCCGCCAAAGCGATCGCAGCTGGCGAACTGCACGTCGACCTCAATGGGAAGAAGCTACGTGGCCGCTTCGTGTTGATCCGGACCCGCGCCGACCGTGTTGGACGAGAGCAGTGGTTGATCTTGCACAAGCACGACGAGTTCGCCGTAAAAGGCTGGAAGCCCGACGATTACCCGAGATCTGTGAAGAGCGGTCGTACGAACGAAGAGGTGGCAGCGGATCCCGATGCCGAGTGGCATTCGGATCGCCCTGCCTCTGACGCAGAAGTTCGCACACGTAGGAGGACGGGCCGCACAAAGGAGAAGGTCGATACTCCCCGCCCCGAAGGAACAACGAAGGAGGAGATCGACGCGCTCGAAGCGCTGGGAGACAAAGGCAATTGGGAGGTCGGAGGACGCACCATCAATCTGACCAATCTCGACAAAGAGCTCTTTCCTCGCCGCGGGCGCGAGAAAGCGCTTACCAAACGCGACCTCATCCGCTACTACGTGACAATGGCTCCCTTTCTCGTCCCCTACCTGACGGATCGTCCAGTCAACCTGCACCGTTTCCCGAACGGCGTGCAGAGCCAGGGCTTCTGGCAGAAGCAGATCCCCAAGTACGCGCCCGACTGGTTGAGGAGGTGGCGCAACCCGAGCGCGGGGGCAGGTGAGACAACCCTCTATGCCGTCGTCGAGAACGCAGCGGGCCTCGCGTGGATGGCGAATTTCGGCGCGGTCGAGCTTCACGCGTGGACCTCTCGCATCCCCCGCGTCCGTGAACCCACGTGGGCACTGATCGACATCGATCCCGGCGAGTCGACCAGCTTCAAAGAGGTTCTCGTTCTCGCTCGCCTTTACCGCACCGCACTCGAACACCTCGGGGTTCTCGGAATGCCCAAACTGACCGGACAGCGTGGCATCCACGTCTGGATACCCCTGGTGCCCGGATACAGCTTCGAAGACACAAGGAATTGGGTCGAGAAGCTCTCTCGGGCCGTCGGTTCGATGACACCGGACCTCGTGAGTTGGAGCTGGGACAAGCAAAGTCGTCACGGGTTGGCGCGGCTCGACTACACCCAGAACGCGATCAACAAGACGTTGGTCGTCCCCTACGGTGTCCGTCCTGCGCCGGGAGGCCCCGTGTCGGTGCCCATTGAGTGGGACGAGCTGGACGAACGTGGTCTGCGAAGCGACAAATGGACGATGTCAACCGTCCCTGGACGCGTCGCTCAGCGTGGTGACCTCTACGCTCGCCTCTTGGACAACCCTCAGAAGCTCCCCAAGATCTGAGGACCCGGGTTCGGACCCTCTCGTCCCGAAGGTCGCGGGTGGTGGGAAATGTTCACTCGGAGTTAGCCGAACCGTCACACTCGATTTCGTACGATCACCGACGTGAACCCCGCCCTCGCGTCGTGGCTCGCCACGCAACACGCAGGCGACGTGCCTCCGCTCGAATCGCTGCTTCGGCCCCCGGAGTGGCACTCGCGAGCTGCGTGCAAAGGAATGAAGGTCAAGAGCTTCATATCCGACCATGGAGGCGCTTCACGCGAGGCGCGCGAGACGTGCGCACGTTGTGAGGTTAAGCGAGAGTGCTTGGAATTCGCTCTGGAACATCCGGATCTGGTGGGCGTCTGGGGTGGAACCGGCACCAAAGAACGTTCGGTCATGCGTGAATGGACTACGTGATCCGGCACGATGAGCGGCGATTACCGAAAGATTTAACCTTCGTGTAGTTGTCTTGTAACGGGTCGCCCGAGGATCCTCAAATCGGATTCCAGCGAGGGGCTTTCGGTTTCCCTCGAACCAACTGGCCTCATGTCGAAACCTCCCCTTACGGCCGCTGGAAAACCAAGGGAGGGTAGTCGGGTGGGAGGTAAAGCTCCGTCGGACGC
>DASPVS010000114.1:0-4364 GCA_035622235.1 Acidimicrobiales bacterium
TTGAGCGCCTTTTACATCGCCCTCCTCACGCTCACGTGTGGCTTTCTGGTAGCCACAGTGGTGAACACGGGCGTCGACTCCGCAATGGGCTACGCCACGACGGAAACCGGCCCTCGCTGGCACCAACGGCAGCCACTTCCGATAAACAGATGGCAAACCTTGCTCATCAAGTGGGCGGTCGTTGCCGTGCTGGCGGCCCTTATAAGCGGTGTGATCCTTGCTGTTTCCGCAGGTGCGTTGCGCATGGATGCCCCCAACCTCGGTCTGTTGTGGTTGTTCATGTGGCTGTGCTCGGCGAGCGTGGCCGTGGGGACCATCGTCCTCTTCGCTGTCGTGGGCAGCTATGGGCAGTTGCTGGCGCTTCTGATCTTCGTCTACTTGGGGTTGGCCTCCGCCGGCGGAACCGTGCCAGTACAAGCGCTCCCTGGACCACTTCGGGTCGTCAGCACGGTCGACCCTCTCCGCGAAATCCTCGCGGGGACGCGATCGATCATGTACTTCAACGCCCGAGCAGACGCCGGACTGACCGGCGGAGCTTTGGCAGCGGGACTCGGCTTGTTGTTCTGGCTTGTGCTCGGTACGACGGTGGTCAAGTGGTACGACCGCCGAGGATTCGAGCGACTGAGTCCCGAGCTCTTGGCTCACATAGGAGGAGCCGTCGCGCAATATCGTGCAGAACACGCAGCTCCTTCTACGGAAAGCGACCGTGCAGCGTCGGCCGAGAGCGAAGGGACCCCGCTCGCCCGTCAACCGGCAAGTTCGCCGACCGAGTCCGAACAGAGCAGCGGGGACAAAGCATGACCGAGCGTCGGATTGTACGGGTCGCGTTGGTACCGTCGATGTATGCCTAGGCAAGATGTCCAAGCGTTCCTGGAGCGACCGCTCACCGCTCACCTCGCGACCGTTGGGCCGAATGTCCGGCCTGTGTGGTTCCTCTGGGAGGACGGAGCTTTCTGGGTGATTTCTGGTCCGTGGTCGAAAGCGTCCGGCGAAATACAACGGGATCCGCATGTGATTCTCTCGGTTGATGTCTGCAACCTCTACACGGGGGAAACGAAGCAAATCTCGGCCCGAGGTGAAGCCGAGTTGTTGCCATGGGACCAACAGCGCGCGTGGCGTCTGCTGCGTCGTTACCTGGGTGATGACGCAAACGGCTGGGATGATCGCTTTCGGGCTTACATGCGTGGCGGGCCGGGATGCGTCTGGATTCGTCTCGAAGCGCAGGAACCGCGACTGAACGATCTGTCCTTCGTGCCGAGCGACCGTACGTAGGTCCTCGACGTCTTCTTCCCGGCTCCGAGCAACGACATCTTCGGGGAACGTGGTGGCCTCCAAGGGCACGTACGTCGCTGGCCGATTCTTGAGTGCCATACTTGGACGTGTATCGCTGCGGAGCAGCCCTCGCGGTCGCGAGCGTTTGTTTGGTTCTCGCCTCGTGCGCGCCTCGAGCCACAAAAACGCCGACTCCAGCACACCAAACGTCGGCGGCTCTTGTCCCCTTGCGGCCCACCGCACTAGCCGTGGGGCCGAACGGAGGCCTATTCATCGCCGACGAGATGCGCGACCAGATCTTGGAGCGTCTACCCGGGGGAAACTTCAGGGTGGTGGCAGGGACGGGGAAGGTGGGTTACTCGGGGGATGGTGGTCCGGCCGTTGATGCCGAGATCGACCTGCCTGGCGGCATGGCTTTCGGACCCGACGGGACTTTGTACTTTGCCGACCAGGAAAACGGGCGGGTGCGGGCGATCTCGCCGGGCGGGACGATCACAACCGTCGTAGGAGACGGCTCTCCGAGCGATAGCAAGGGGTTTGTCTCAAACGGAACTCCGGCTCTCGACGCTTCTGTCACTCCGTACGACGTAGCCTTCGCTCCGACGGGACGCCTGTATATCGCAACCGGCGAGCAGGTCCTTCGCCTCGATCCGGATGGAACGCTCGGGGTGGTGGTGGGAGCTGACATCCCCTATTCAGGCGTCTACGGCACGGGTGGACCGGCGGTCGACGCTTCGGCAGACGGGGTGAACGGCATTGCCTTCGACGCGCGAGGGGACCTGTATCTCTTCGGGTCGTACGACAAGGCTTTGCTTGTCGTACGACCTTCGGGTCTGCTCACCGAGCCTGGGGGAGACCAGATCTACGCGAGGGGAAACGGAGGGCTCGTGACAGCACCTGACGGGTCTGTGATCGCGATGGACGAGCTGTCGGTGGTCCGGCTCTCTCTTGTCGGCGACCAGACGATCGCCTCCTTCTACCCAGGCACCTTTCACGGCATTATGGGCTTCTCGCCCAACGGGATCGCAGTCGGCTCAAACGGCACCATATATGTCGACACCTTCTACGGAAACGGGTTTGCCGACAGATCGGCTATCGCGTCGATAAGCCCCGACGGCACCACCTCCCAAGTTCTCTGGGAGAGCACCGACGAGCCCGTAGCCACCCTGCTCGGGAACGGCGTCGATGCCGCACTGTTCGGAGACTCTCAGTCCAAGGCCACGGCCGTGTTCGACGAGCTGCTCGGAAAGGCCAACGCGACGGCCACTCTTAAGAACCCCGGCAACTGTCAGATCGACGCCACCACCCGCTGGGGCGAGGTCACCGCCTTCTTCTCGCACGACCAGTTCGTCGGCTACAGAGCAGTGGGATCGACGACCGTGTATCCGCCAGGTGGCGGCTTTTCTCTCGGTGGGATCGGAAGGACTGCACAAACGCAGCTCGGTCTGCGCGTAGGCGACACGCTCGCCGAGGCGCAACGCCTCTATGGGCAAGCGCTCGCGACATCGGCGGCGCAAGGAGGGACGTGGACCGTCACGACATCGAGCGGAGTCCTGCGAGGATACCTGTCTGGGGTGCCAGGCCAAGACACGGCGTACCGGCTTCTCATCGCGAGCATCGGTGCTGGCGACGTCGGATGTCCGGCGATGTCGCCATAGTGCGCGACGCAATCAAAAAGGGCACTCGCAACAAAGGCACTTTGAGAATTGTCCCTCCGGCGCCCCGCGTGTCCGCGGATTGACGGGAACTCGCTGTGGCCGTATCGTCAGCAACGTTTGCGAAAAGTCCCCGACGCTCGAGCGGCAGCTAGGGGCACCAGAGGGGGACATCGTGAAGACACTTCCATACCTTCTACGTAACACCCGGCATCGCGCCCTACGTATGGCGGTCGGTCTGACCTGCTTGGGTGTTGTCGCCATAAGCGCTTCGAACGTTGGGGCGCAACCGCTTCAGAATGCCGCAAAGCATGGACCATCGTCGCTCAACATCACATGGATGCCAGGCTACGACGTTCCATGTCCGCCCTCGCCGTGTACACCAGCCAAGTACGACAAAGTCGGTGTGATCAAGATCGGATCAACGACAGCAAAGAACGTGCTGATCCTCGAGCCAGGTACGTCTGCCGCAGCTGCATACTTCGTCCCCCTCGCGCAATGGATCGTCGCAAATGAACCCGCTTGGCAGGTCTGGTCCGTGCAACGCAGAGAGAACCTTCTCGAAAATCAGTCCGAGTTGAACAAGTACAAAGCGAACAAGGTCGATTCAACCCAGCTCTTCGATTATTACCTCGGATACCTCACGAACTCGAGCATCACGCATCACTACAAGCCGATAAATGACTCGAAGGTAGAGTTCGCCAAGAATTGGGGCATGAACGTCGCGGTTCAGGATTTACACAACGTCGTTCTTTCCGCCGAAGCGCTCGGAGGTCAAGTCGTGCTCGGCGGGCATTCGTTGGGTGGTTCGGTGGTGACTGCGTATGCCACCTGGGATTTCAACGGAACTCCGGGCGCCGACGGACTGTCAGGCTTGGTGTACATCGACGGCGGTAGCGGTGCGCCGGTGACCGCTTCAGAAGCGACCACCGAACTGACCGATCTCGATGCTTCGACGGCCTCGCCATGGTTGTCCTTCGGAGGGATTGCGGCTCCGTATGCCGGGTTGTTCGTCGCGACCGGGTCGGCGAGCGCCCTCCTCGACCCGAATTCAGCCTCGTTGGGTCAATCGTCGGGGCTCCTTCCCTCTGACCTGGTGCCGCCGGTGCCGGTCACGAATGTGGCCCAGTTCGGCTATGCACTCAATGTCGGAACATCGCCGGCTTCTTTGGCCGCCGCCCAGGCGCACCTCGGTGCGGGCATCGACACGACAGGCAGCGCCCCGTACGGGTGGGACAGCACTGGCGCGCTCACCCCGATCAGTCGATTTGCTTCGATGTTCGCCGGAGCAGGGATAAAGGATGCCAACGGCAGCGAATGGTATTTCCCCCAGCGACTGACGGACGACACGGGAGCAGTCGGAGACGGCATCGCCAATCCGGCACAGAGTGTTCTCGACGTGAACGCAACCATGGGAGACAGTCTGCCGACGAGTCT
>DASPVS010000115.1:0-3596 GCA_035622235.1 Acidimicrobiales bacterium
TCGCTGAGCCCAGGAGAACAAGTGGATTTTGCGATCACCGAAGAAGACGAAGCCTTCCGGGCCGAACTGAGGGGTTGGCTGGACGACAACCTTCCTGAGTTCTTGGGCTCGGGGGAGATCGGAGACGAGACCGACGACGACCGCCGGACGATGCTCAGGCGCCAGGCCTGGCAACGTTGCCTCAACGACGGCGGCTGGGCGGCGATCAACTGGCCAAAGAAGTGGGGCGGGCGCGAGGCGACCGTGATGCAGAACACGATCTATTCCGAGGAGATGGCAAAGGCGAAGACGCCCGGTATCTACAACGCCAATGGGATTTGGCAGATCGGCCCGATGATCATCCGTTGGGGAACCGACGAACAACAGGACATGTGGTTACCGGGGATCTTGAACGCAGACGTCCATTGGTGTCAGGGATTCACAGAGCCCGAGGCGGGATCCGACTTGGCGAACTTGCGTACTCTCGCCGTCGCGGACGGCGACGAGTACGTGGTGACCGGGCGCAAGATATGGATCTCCACGGCGCACCTAGCCAAGTGGGGACTGTTCCTCGTGAGAACCGATCCAACTGCGATCGAACGCGGAGCGAAACACGAGGGCATCACCGCCCTGATAATCGACATGGAGCTCCCGGGAATCGAGGTGAACGTCATCCGCGACCTGACAGGCGGAGAGCTCTTTTGCGAGGTCGTCTTCGACGGTGCCCGTGTCCCCAAGTCATACAGGCTGGGGGACGAGAACCAGGGCTGGAACGTGGCCATGGGGACGCTGGCGAACGAGCGCGTCGGAACTGCGGGCCTCTCGGTTTCGATGAAAATCGAGCTCGACAATCTGATCGCGACCGCGCGGAAACACAACCCCGACGCTTTGGCCGACCCGGACATACGCGATCGTGTGGCGCGGCTTTGGACTCAACTCGAGCTCACTCGCCTTCTGAACGCGAGGGCATTGTCGAAGATTCTGAAGGGCGAGAAGAACTGGCCCGAGGTCCCGCTGGCGAAGCTCCAGTGGAGCTATCTCTCTCAGACCATCGCCGAATTAGGGGTCGACGTGCTCGGACCTGTCGGGATCCTGGCCAAAGGTGGAAACGACGCGATCGACAAGGGACACTGGGCGCACAACTACGTCTGGCAACGCTTCACGTCGATCGGCGCCGGCACCACTGAGGTCCAAAAGAACATCATCGCCGACAGGGCGATCAAGCTTCCTCGGCGCTGAGCCCAACTCTCTGCTGAGCCCGACTCTCCGCTGAGCCCGACTCTCCGCTGAGCCCAACTCGCTGAGCCCAACTCTCCGCCCGAGGGTCTGGCTGGGAACTCGATTGTCTCGCCATGTGAGAGTTCCACCGCGGAAGGCGGTCTCAGGAGCTCCGATGGGAGTTTCAATTTCGGTGCTTATGTCGCTTGTGGCGATTGTGGCGCTGTTTTCCGCAAGCAAAGAGACGTGCTCGATCTCCCTGTGGATAACTGCGCCACAAGCGCCACTCGGGCCATAAGCAGTCGAAACCGAAAGCCACGACGAGCGGGGGTCTGAGCCACTTGCTCAAAAGATGAGCGACTGCAATCATTCGCGCGGCCACCGCTCGGCGGAAATACAGAGCGGACGGCGTTGCTCCATACAGGCTACGCGCGGACCGCTCCCCATTCAGGAGGTTGTCATGATCAAGCGGCTCTCGCTTCTCACATTGGCATCGATGACGGCGATTCCTCTGTTTCTCGGAATCGGAAGCGTCGCCGGAGCGGTCCCCCAGAATGTCAACTTGTCCGGCACAGGAAAGCACCTCTCGTTCAGCGCGACGTCGATAACAGTCCCGATCGTCACGGGCGCAAATTGTACGAAGACCGATTACTCCTTCAGCATCACGAACAAGACCTCGGTCACTCAGCAACTGGAACTGAAGGAGGGTTCAAAGTTCGTGAAGCAGGGTTCTCCTACGACAGCCGGAACCCTCCAGCCCTTCTGCATCAGCTCAGCGGAGACAATCGTGTTCAGCGTCAAAAAGGACCATCACGCGTTGCTGACGGTCACCGCGCCATGACTTGCTGACGGTCACCGCACCGTGACTTGAAGCCTCAGCGCGCCAGGGTGCGCTGTCGGAGGCCGAAGAAGCGCCTGGCGTTCGCTCCGGCGATCTTCGTGAGCGACTCCTCCGACAGCCGCCCCTCGGCGTGTTCGCGAAGTTCGGACGTGGCGTTGGGCCAAGCGCCGTCCCAGTGCGGATAGTCGCTTGCGAACATCACACAATCGTCCCCGAGAGCCTCGACGATGGCGGGCAAGGTCCCCTCGTCGGGCTCACACGTGACGACCACGTTGCCGGCGGCAACGTACTCCTCGGGTGAACGACGCCATCCATTCGGAACCCAGTCGCCACGCGACTCGTAGTGTTCGGCGAGCCTCTCGACGAACCACGGGAGCCAGCCAGCACCGGCTTCGAGAAAGGCCACGCGCAGTTGCGGGTGGCGTTCGAACACGCCTCCACTCACAAGCGCGGTCATCGCTGACATCTGATCGAACGGGAAGCTGACGCAATGGACTTGGATGTAATTGTCGAAGCGATCGACTCCGATCTTCGGCAAATGGATTCCCGGCGCTCCATGAACTCCCAGTGCCATTCCGAGACCCTCGGCCGTCGAATAGAAGGCGTCGAGGTCGGGATGGTCGAGGTTCCTGTCGATGAGCGCAGGCGGAACGACGGTGCAGACGAGACCCAGGTCCTTCGCTTCTGTCATCACGACCGCTGCGTCTTCGACGTGCTCGACCGGAACGACCGCCGCCCCGTGAAGCCGACCCCCGCTCTTTCCGCAGAAGTCCGCCGCCCAATTGTTGTAGAGCCGCGCCATTCCCGATGCGAGCGAACGGTCACGAATCGTCGGGATGCACAACCCGAAGCTCGGAAAGAGCACCATCTCATCGATCCCGTCGACGTCTGCGTTCGCGAGAACGCCGTCAACGGTCGACGGATCGACGCCTTCTGCTTTGGTGAGCCCGTGCTCGGGAGGACAACCAGCGCCTGGACCTTCGAACTGTGGGTACTGGCGTCCCTCGACGATCATCGCCAGCACACCGTCCGGATGTGGATGGACTTGGTCCCTGTACCTGTGGAGGATCTCGCCGAACAACTCTGCGCCCTCCACGGCATGCGCGTCCGCGTCGATGACGTACAGGTCTTCTGCCATTACGAGCCTCCAACCCCGGCCTCGTCGTCGAAGACGACCAAACTTCGGGTCACTTCCCCAGCCTCCATCGCGGAAAACGCATTCTCTATGTCTGTGAGGCCGATCTTCCTCGTAACCATCGATGCGGCGTCGATCCGCCCGCGCGCCAACTGCTCTGCGAGTACCGGAAAATCACGGTCTGGATCCGTCGAGCCATAGATACACCCCAAAATGGATTTCGAGTCCATGAAAAGCTCCATGGCGTTGAACTTGACCTCGTCGGTGAGCGAACCGGCGCCGACCACTACGGTCGTGCCACCGCGGCGCGTCATCTCGAATGCCTGGCGGATCGTTTGCGATTTACCTACGGCTTCGAAGGCGTAGTCGACACCTCGGCCGTCGGTCAGATCCCGCACAGCTTCAACGGCATCGTGTTCGGAG
>DASPVS010000116.1:0-6119 GCA_035622235.1 Acidimicrobiales bacterium
GGGCGAGCGCAGCGCCGAGACAGAAATGCGGGCCGAATCCGAACGTCAGATGAGGGTTTGGATCACGGTCGACGATGAGGTCCTCCGCAGTTGCGCCGAAGGTCCGTTCGTCTTTGTTGGCTGCTCCGTACAGCATCACGATCTGGTCGCCGATTTCGAGGGCCTGACCGCAGATCTCGGTCTCGACGGTAACCGTCCGAGCCATGTGCACGACGGGACTGGTGAAGCGAAGTAGCTCCTCAACCGCGACCTGCATGTCGGCTCCGTCGCGGAGCTTCTCGAGTTGATCGGGGTTACGACTGAGCGCGATCACACTGTGGGAAACGAGGTTGCGGGTCGTCTCGTTGCCGGCGGCGAGTAGCAAGAAGCAGAGGCTCATCGCATCGAGATGATTGAAATCCGGACCTCCCTCGTCTTCCGCTCCCGCTATGACTGTGAGGAGATCGTCGCGTGGCTCGAACCTGCGTCCGGCCAGCTCCGATTCGAAATATGCATACATTTCGGACATGGCCTCCATCCGAACGTCCGCATATTCCGGATCCGCCGCCCCGATCGAGCAGTTTGACCATGCAACGAACTTTTCTTGGTCTTCGGTCGGAATGCCGAGCAGCTCTGCTATGACGATCACGGGCAGAAGAGCGGCGATTTCACTCACGAAGTCGATTGGGGTGTGCTCGGGAGCTGCATCGACCAGACCACGAGCGATACCCCTGATCCTGGGCTCGAGCGACGCGACGGCACGTTGGCTGAATGACCGGTTCACCAGCCTTCGCTGATAGGTGTGTTTTGGTGCATCGGTCGTTATTAGCGTCTCGCCGCCCCTGACGTCGTCAAGCTCGCCGCCCCGCATGGTCATTCCCTGCCCGTTGCAGAAGGTCTGTGGATCACGCGACACGGAGAGAACGTCCTCGTATCGCGATATGGCCCAGAACCCGCCTGTTCGGCACCAGTAAATAGGGAAGTGGTCGCGCAGCAGTCGATATGTGTCCGAGCGATCCGATGTGTAAAAGGTGGGATCGTTCAACGCCAACTCCGGAGAAGTCCTGGTCACACCACCACCCCGATTCTCTACGTGGTGTCCAGTATCAATACGGAGCACCTGGCATTGTGGGCCACGGAATTGGGGACACTTCCGAGCACTCGGCGCGCTCCTCTCATTCCCTTGTTCCCTACCACGATGAGATCTGCATTCACGTCGCCCGCGATTCGGACCACGGCATCCGCCGGGTCCCCGGTCGAGGCGTGGACAGTGGGGTCGACCCCGAGTGTCTTCAGGACCGACGTCAAATCGTCGAGGACGGCGTCAGCAGGGTCAGAGGTCGCAACGTCACGAAACTCTGACGGAAGATTTTTCGCCTGTACCGTTTTCGGTCGGTATGCGGTCACCAGGTGGAGCTCGCCTCCGGTCATGCGAACCAATTCCGCCGCTCGCCGAACCGCCTGAGCCGCGGTTGCAGACTCGTTTGCTCCCACAACGACCTTGCGGAACATAAAGGCTCCTTGCCGACGTCGGGAAATCTGGAACCGACAGAATTCATATCCGACGTCCCCGACCCACCCAGAGGCGGAGGCTACACGCGCCGTTGCCCTCACGCTCAGGTGCATTCCCGATCGTGCGTCCCTGATCGCGCATCCCCGATCCTGCACCCCTCATGTTGCTCGACGTTCCCTGCGCGACGCTCGCCGGTCGACGTCGCCGCTCGACGCTCGACGTCGGACGCTCGACGCTCGACGCTCGACGTCGGAGAAGCCGACCCCTTGCCATCGGACCCCGATCGTGGCAACACTTGAACGTATGTTCTCCGTAATCGTGGTGGGTACCGACGGATCTGACACAGCGGCTGAGGCGGTGTCGTTGGCCTTCGAGCTCGCCCGCCAGAACGACGCGACACTTCATCTCGTGAGCGCCTTCAGGGACCCGGCCAGCTCGATGGCCGTCGCCTCCGCCGGAGCGACTGCTGTAGCAGACCCGTCGGTGACAAAGGCGGTTCTAGAAGACGTGAGCAAGCGCGTACTGGAGGAGGCCTCGGCACTCGGCGAGGGTGTGCAGGTTCGAACGCACGCGGTCAGCGGGCCGGCTGCGGACGTCATCCTTCGCGTTGCTGAAGAGGTCGGCGCTGACGTGGTGGTCGTGGGAAGCAAAGGGATGCGCGGGGCAAAGAGGCTGATCGGTTCCGTTCCGAACACCGTTGCACACCGGGCGCCCTGCCATGTCCTGATCGCAAAGACTGCTTGAACGCGATGGATTGACTTCCGCGGTGTCCGCGGGACTCGTCAGGCTTTTGCAGCGCTTGGAGCTTCGACGAGATTCGGAATCCAGACAACTCCGAGGCGATCCAGAATTTGGTTCGATTCTCGCTCCAGGTTCTCGGCTTGATCCGAGCCGACGCGGCGGTGCCACTCTCCCAGCAAGCTCGTCGTCAGCGCCACTTCATAGTCCGCATTCCTGGCGCGTCCAGCTTCGAGGCTCTGCTCCAAGGCGTCGCCGGCCTCGTCGAACCGGCCCCTACCCATGAGCCCGGCCGCCCGCACCCTGTGTAGCTGAGCGAGTCGGGCAGGAACTCCGCCGAGCGCACGGCATTGGAGCACACCCTCGTCAGCGAGTTTCATCGCTCGGTCTACCTGTCCCGACAACAAGATGCATTCGGCCAGTCGAGCGCTAACTTCGAGGGCCTCTGTTTGCCCACCGACCCGCTGCGCTTGCCGAAGAGAATCCTCGAAGAGCCGCTCGGCTTCCACGTACTGACCGCGGGCGCAGGCAACCCGACCGAGATTGGCTACCGCGGTAGCGGCAACCGAGCGATAGCCGGATGCCAACCAAATACGGCGCGCCTCTTCGAACTCTGTCTCCGCCTCGTCAAGTTGACCTTGCTCGAGGGCTATCTCCCCGATGTTGTTCCGGCAGAAGGCGTCCATCACGTCGTTGCCAGTTCGCAGCACCGTGACCTGTGCGCGTCGGTAAAGCTCGAGAGCCTCTGACCAGCGACCTTCGAAGTACGCGAAGCCACCGAGCATGTTCAGAACGCTTGCCTGACTGGGAAGGTCACCGAGCTCCTCGAAGAGTGAAAGAGCGCGGAGCCAATTATCGGGCTGGTCCAGGTTGCCGAGATCCATGCTCGCCCAGTCGAGGACCTTGAGCGCGTTCGCCAACGCATCCAAATCGCCCGCTTCCTCCGCCGCTTCCACCGCTGCGGTGCACCAGCGAATTGCCTTCCTGTGGTGGCCTTCCTCTTGACAGAAGCGGCCGTACCAGGCCAGCAACTGGGCATGTTGGGCAGGCACACCGGGAGCATCAACAGCTTCGAGAGTTCGTAACCCCCGCGTGATCCATCGCAGCGCGCCCGAATAGCGATCGAGCCAACCACACACCTGTGCGAGCTTGAGTGCGAGCCTCGCCTGAACGATTGGACCGTCGTATGTTCTTCGAGCCGATCGGTATGCGCGATCTGCCCTGGCATAGATGCCCGCACTGTTCAGTGCGTCACCGAGAGCCTCCCACGCGCGCAGCATTTCTTCACTGCCGAGCTCGTCGATGTGCTTCCCAGATTCAACAGCCCGCTCGTAGAATTCCGATGATTCGACGTTTGCATGAAGTTCTTTGGCGCGATCGCCTGCGATCAGCGAGTAGGTCCAAGCCTCGTGGTAGCGGTGAGCGTGGAAGTAGTGAAGCGACAAGATTCCGGCGTGCTCGCCCGGGTGCAATCCCGCGCTCATACGGATCCTGTCGCCTGCACGTGCGTGAAGGGACTGACGCAGTCGGTACGGAAGGCCGTCGTAAGCACTGTCACGGACCAGCGCGTGGAGGAACGCGACGTGGTCCGTCTCTACTTTCAGGAAATCGCCTAGCTCGTCGGGCCAAATGGCCGGTTCAGGTGAATCGTCATCGAGAACGGCGGGAAGAAGAGAGGTCGGGAACGATCTTCCCAACACGGAGACACGCCTGAGAAAGTGACGGACAGACGGGGAGAGTTGATCGATGCGGGCAGCTATGACGGCGTCTATCGTCTCGGGCAGCTCCTCTGCATCGGGATTCGCGAGGGCTGTTGCGATCAACTCCCTCAGAAACAACGGATTTCCACCCGACCGCTCGGCAAGAACCGACGCAATGTGCGCTGAAATAGGTTTTTCTGCGGTCGCGACCTTGACGAGCTCGGCAGCGTCGGAATCCGACAACGGTCCGAGCCGGATGACCGTCCCGAGTCCCTCTTCTGCAACGAAACCAGAGTCCGTATCGCGCCTCACGACCACGATCGCCCACGGACGTTCTGCGGAAACGAAAGCGAGGCTACGCACGAGGTCGGAGGAAGCCTCGTCCATCCAATGCGCGTCCTCGATCACGAGCAGCGTAGGGGCGTCGAGCAGACCTCCTAGGAGTTGAGTGGTCACGTCCGCAAGTCGCCTGGGCCGAAACCGCTCTTCGAGCAAGGCAGTCTCTTCGGTCTCGGGCATTCTCACGTCGACCGCAGCGCCGACGAGCGGGGCAGAGCCGACCAAGGCATCCGAAACTTCGCCAAGAGCAGCTCTGATCTTGTCCGCTGCTTCCTCGTCTTCCATACCAGGAGTTATCCCAACAAGTTCACGCAACAAAGCCCGGAATGGGTAGTAGGGCGTCGTGGTCTCATAAGGTTCACAAGCGACCGACAGGCACGTAGCCGGCAAGGACCGTTGGAGCTCCTCGACCAGTCGTGACTTTCCGATTCCGGGGTCGCCGACAACTTCGAGGAAACCACCGCGACCCTCGCCGAGGGAGCCCGACGCGTCGGTGAGGATCGCCAACTCCTCTTCCCTACCGACGAGGGGCAGCTGCCTCGAGTGGTCCCCCCGTCTGTGCAGAGGGCGCGAACCTGCCACTGCGTTCACCGCGAACGCCCTTACCGGGTTCTTCTTTCCTTTCACGGAGAAAGGGTCCAGTTCAAAGAGGTCCATATCCGCGTCCACGCGGTCGATGACGTCCGGCGTGGCGAGTATCTGGCCGTACTCGGCCTTCGCCATGAGACGAGCGGCCAGGTTCACCACGTCGCCCATCACCGTGAACGTGCGGCGATAATGAGGACCGATCTCGCCTGCGAACACCGCGCCACGGTTGACGCCCGCGCGTATGACGAGCGAACGTTCCACGTCGAGGATCTCACTGAGACACAGGAGCATCCTGTGTTCGTCGTCTCCCGAAGTCGAAGGTGCACCGGCCGTCAGAATGATCTTGCCGCCGTTGCCGTCTATATCGGTACCTAGGAACGCGACACCATGGCGATCGGCCGAATGTTGTACCTCCCGCATCAGGGTGTCGAGTTCTGACGCGGTGGACGCCGGACCGAGCTCGGTGATCATCGAGTCGGTCCCTTCGTACTTGATGAACGCCACCGTTACTCGTCGATGTTCGGGTGCGATCGGACTGGATGTGACGGCATTTCGCACGGCCCGCGGAACACAGATGGAGAGGTCGAGGTCCTCGGCGACCGCTTCGAGGGGCGAATGTGTCGACAACCCCTCCGGCGCCCTGCGCAGCAGTCGCCCATTGCCTTTCGCGTTGCCTACGACACTGGGCTCGACTGATGAAGCTGTCGCTTCACTGACCACGATCTCGCCCGCCTCGGCCGTCTGCTCCATTGCGACCGTTGAACTTGCTCCAGGCCCGGTGACGACCAGTTCGCGATGAGAATCACCTACGAGAAAGAAATTGAAACGACCGCTGTGGATACCCACGGACATCCGCAGCGTGACCCGGTTTCCGAGAACCGTGAGGTGGCCGAGTTCGCGCAATTCCCTTCGCATCCCCACGGCCGCTCGGCAAGCGCGCTCGGCATGGTCGCTCTCTTTGAAGAAGAGCAGGAGAGCATCGCCGCCGAACTTGATCAGGCTTCCTCCGTTGGCGTAGGCGACCGCCAAGAGATCAACGAAACACGTTCCGATCGCGTCGGTCAGTTCCTCGGCGCCTATTTTCCCGTGACGGGCCAGGCGTTCAGACAGCTTCGTGAACCCGGAGATGTCGACGAACGCGACGGATCCTTCCGTCGACAGCCAAAGCTCGTCAGGATTGTCGCGGACCCAGTCGACGACGAGACGCGGTAGATACGGTACGAACGGGCTCGCGCCCTGCGGGAGCGGCGCTGTGCTCGCAT
>DASPVS010000117.1:0-3307 GCA_035622235.1 Acidimicrobiales bacterium
TCCATGTCGATGTCGGGCATCTGCTTGCGGCCCGGGTTCAGAAATCGTTCGAACAGAAGGTCATAACGGATGGGGTCGACATCGACGATCTGTAGGCAGTAGGCGACGCAACACCCGGCGGCGGACCCCCGCCCTGGGCCCACACGTATCCCGGATTGCCTCGCGTATCGGATCAAGTCCCACACGACGAGGAAGTACGCGGAGAAACCCATGTTGGCGATGACTCCGAGCTCATAGTCGAGACGTTCGACGACTGGCTGCGGAAGAGGGTCGCCGTACCGAGAGGTCGCGCCCTCGAAAGATACGTGACGCAGGTACGAATGGGCTCTTTCTTCGTAGGAAGCTCCGCGGAATCCTTCTGGCACCGGGAATTCCGGCAGAGCATCGATACCGAATTCGATCTCCACGCGAGCACGCTCGGCTATGAGCAACGTGTTGTCACACGCTTCAGGAAGCTCGGAGAACAGCTCCCTCATCTCTTCTGCGGACTTTAGATAGTGCTCCTCACCCTCGAACTTGAAGCGGTTCGGATCATCTATCGTCGCTCCGGTCTGCACGCACAACAGTGCATCGTGGGCGACAGCATCCGAGCGGTCCGTGTAGTGGCTGTCGTTGGTCGCGAGAAGCGGGGCGCCAAGGCGGCGCGCGATCCTGACGAGCGCTGGATTGGTCTGTTTTTGAGCTGTGATCCCGTGGTCTTGCAGCTCCACAAAGAGATGATCAGGGCCGAAGATGTCTTGGAGTCGGCCTGCGAGCTCGAACGCCTTGCTCTCGTCGCCGGCGAGAAGAGACTGCAAGACAACGCCACCCAGGCAACCTGTCGTGGCGATCAGGCCGGTGTGATGTTTTGCGAGCAAGTCCCAATCGACGCGAGGTTTATAGTAGTAACCCTCGAGATATGCGGCGGAGGACAACTTCATCAAGTTGCGGTAACCGTCGGTCGTCTCGGCCAATAGGGTCAGGTGGTAGTAGAGCTTCTCCCCTCCCTCTGCATCTCCACCCGTGTCGTCGACGCGTCCTCGGCGGGTGGGACGCTCGAAGCGCGACTCAGCGGCCATGTAGGTCTCGCACCCGATTATCGGGTTTATGCCTCTTGCACGGCAGACTTCGTAGAAGTCGAGGACGCCGTACATGTTCCCGTGATCGGTGATCGCCAGTGCGGGTTGACCATCACGTTCGGCTGCGTCGACGAGCTCCTCCAGGCGCGCCGCCCCGTCGAGCATCGAGTACTCGGTATGGGTGTGCAGGTGGGCGAACGATCCCCTGGCTGCCACTACCTGCTCCTCCTCGGCTGTTGCGTCTCAGTTGCGCTTGGCCGAGTCCCGGGGCGAACTACAGCCGTGTCGTTCGACCCTAGCCCGTCCGGGAGGGTCCGTTCGCGATGCGACGTCTGATCTTAAGGCTGCTCTTCGAGCGCTCTACAGGTAGGTTCCCGGCCGCGTCGGAGTGTTGTCCTTTGTCCCCGGGGGGAGCCCCCGCTGACGCATCTCCTCGAGCTGGGCCCTGGCGGCCATCTGCTGAGCGAGGAGCGTTGCCTGGATCCCGTGGAACAAGCCTTCGAGCCAGCCAACGAGTTGTGCCTGGGCAACGCGGAGCTCGCCCTCGGACGGTGCGTCCTCCTCAAAGGGCGAGGTCATCCGCTCCAGCTCTGCGGCCAAGTCGGGGCTGAGCGCATCGGCGAGCTCGCGGACGGATTGCTCGTAGATCTCGCGCATTCGTGTCCGGCTGCGTTCGTCGAGGCTCGCTCCCCTGACCTCGTCGAGGAGTTGCTTCACCATCGAACCGATGCGCATGACCTTGGCCGGCTGTTCGACCGATTCGGCGGGTGTCTGTTCACCGCCTTCTTCCTGCCCTGTTCCCGGTCCAAGGGGCGTCGGCACGACCAGCGCCGTCGGACCCTCGCCGGGCTCGAGGAGCACAGCTTCTGTTGGCTCAGCCTGTGTAGCCGGCGTAGTTGCGTCGTTCATCGGATCAGATCCTTGCAGCCCCGAGCGGCTCGTTCATGCGCTCTTGGATCAACACTCATTGCGCCATGTCCATTGCATTGCGCCATGTCGATTGCACCACCAGGACGAATCACTACCACCGACGCGATTGGTGCTACGAGCCGTCCACGGCGTCGCGATGAAGGTGGTCCTCGCCGAGGGTCCCATCACCGTCGTCAAGTCGACCATTCACCGTCGTCAAGACGACCATTCAAGAAGGGGCACCAGCATCTCAGACGATGTGAGCGAGCCGTGACGACCCATAAGAAGCGTCTCCCCGGTGTCGGCGGGATCCTGGAACGCAACTGCCGCCTTGGCCACGAGTGCGACGTCCCCCAACCGTTTCGCGAATTCGGGGCTCAAGGGCCCGCCGAACCAACCTTCCTCTATGACTTCATCGAGCGTCCGGATCCAGGCTTCTTCGCCATGAAGCGCCTCCGCCGCCTCGACCACGTCCTTTGTGGATCCGGGCCGAACGTGCAGCCACCGGAACCGCCCTTCCCCGCTCAAGAGCTCCACGTCGGAGAGAAGCTCCTCGCCGGGTAACCGCGTCGCTCCTCCCACCTCGACCTGTCCGTGGTCGGACGTGACGACGAGTGCACCTCCCGCCGGGAGGGTCTCGATCAGATCGCCCACGAGTCGATCGACAAAACGCAGTTCTTCGTCGTAGAAGTCGCCGAGGCCGAGTTGATGCGCGACCTTGTCCAGTCCGTCGTAATACGCGTAGACGAAAGGCTCGCCCGCGCGGAGCTGATCGCGCACCTGTATCACCAGACTCGACGGTACGTGCCAACCGACGAGACGTGCACCACCAAGATGAGCTGCGGTGAAACCCGTCGACGCAAACTCTCCTCGCGTGACCGCTGGCGGCTTCGTACCTCCGAAGGCCTCGAACCGTTGAAATTTATCTGCAGGAAGGCGACGACGGAGGTCGCCAGATGCGCTCGACCAACGCAAGACGTTGAACACTTCGGAGGCTCTTCCCGCGGTCTGATTGCCACGGCTACTCGTCGAGACGGGACTGTCGATCCTCATCCGGTAACCGACGATCCCGTGCTCTGCAGGCGCGCGGCCCGTCGACAAAGAGGTAAGAGCCGTGGCCGTCGTGCTCGGGGCAACAGAGGTGATCGGCCCCCCGTCTCCAATGGCCAAGGTCGGAACGCGTGCGCGCCTCTCCTGCAGCAGCTCCCAACCAATTCCGTCGAGCACGAGCAGCACCACTTGCCGAGCGTCGACGAGCTCGGCCGGCATCCAATCCGGGACGCCTCCCGTGCGAGACAGAAGCGCCGGCACCACAGAGGTGAGGCAGGCACCCCCGTAAT
>DASPVS010000118.1:0-2146 GCA_035622235.1 Acidimicrobiales bacterium
GCCGGCAGAAGGCGATCAAGCGGCTCAAGATCGTCTCGGCCTTCAATCGTCGTGACGAGCACGGCCGACGCGTGAACGACCCGAGGGCGATGATCCTCGAAGTCGTGCCGGTCATTCCGCCGGACCTGCGCCCGATGGTGCAGCTCGACGGTGGACGCTTCGCCACGTCCGACTTGAACGACCTGTACCGACGCGTCATCAACAGGAACAACAGGCTCAAGAGGCTTCTCGATCTGGGCGCGCCCGAGATCATCATCAACAACGAGAAGCGGATGCTCCAAGAGGCGGTCGACGCCCTGTTCGACAACGGCAGGCGCGGCCGGCCCGTCACGGGCCCCGGCAACAGGCCTCTCAAGAGCTTGTCCGACATGCTCAAGGGAAAGCAGGGACGGTTCCGTCAGAACCTGCTCGGAAAGCGCGTCGACTACTCGGGCCGTTCGGTCATCGTCATCGGCCCCACCCTCGAGCTGCACCAGTGCGGGCTGCCCAAACTGATGGCGCTCGAGCTGTTCAAGCCGTTCGTCATGAAGCGGCTCGTCGACCGGGAGCTCGCGCAGAACATCAAGTCCGCCAAGCGGATGGTCGAACGGCGCAGGCCTCAGGTTTGGGACGTCCTCGACGGGGTGATAAAGGAACACCCCGTCTTGCTGAACCGCGCTCCCACCCTTCACCGACTGGGCATCCAGGCGTTCGAGCCCGTTCTCGTCGAGGGCAAGGCGATCCAGGTGCATCCCCTCGTGTGCACGGCGTTCAACGCTGACTTCGACGGGGACCAGATGGCCGTCCATCTGCCGTTGTCGTCCGAGGCGCAGGCGGAGGCTCGAGTGCTCATGCTCTCGGCCAACAACATCCTGTCTCCCGCGACCGGCCGGCCGATCACGGTGCCGACCCAGGACATGGTCTTCGGTGCGTACTACCTGACGCTGTCGGTCGAGGGAGCGAAGGGCGAGGGCCGCACGTTCCGTCACACCTACGAGGTGGAGCGCGCCTTCGACGAAGGAGAGCTCGATCTGCATGCGAAGATCATCCTCCGACCCGGTATCGGCACCGCTCTCTATCAGGCGGTCGCCGAGTCGCTCGGAGCGGATCCCGAAGGTGACGAGCAGCTGTCGCTCGAGACCACGCCGGGGCGTGCTTTCTTCAACAGCGCGCTTCCGAAGGGCTTCGCTTTCGTGAACGACGTCGTGGGTAAGCGCAACACCCCCATCGGCGCCATCGTGGAGGAGATCGCGGCCACAGAGCCCAAGCACGTGGTGGCGGCGAGCCTCGACCGCATAAAGGCATTGGGCTTCCGTTACGCGGCACAGTCAGGGCTCACCATTTCGATCGACGACGTCCGCACTCCGCCTGAGAAGAGGACGATCCTCGACCGTTACGAGCGCGAAGCCGAAAAGGCCGAGACGCAGTTCAAGCGCGGAATCATCACCGACGACGAGCGTCGTCAGAAGGAGATCGAGATCTGGACGTCCGCCACCTCGGAGGTGGGTCGCGCGATGGAGCGCACGCTTTCGACCATGGCGTTCAACCCCCTCGACATGATGGTCGACTCCGGCGCGCGCGGTAACGCTCAGCAGATCCGTCAGATCGCAGGCATGAAGGGACTGGTGTCGAATCCGCGAGGTGAGATGATCCCGCGGCCGATCAAGTCCTCTTTCCGCGAGGGCCTGTCCGTGCTGGAGTACTTCATCTCCACGCACGGCGCCCGCAAGGGGCTGGCCGACACGGCACTCCGAACCGCAGACTCGGGCTATCTCACGAGGAGGCTCGTCGACGTCGCACAGGAGCTCATAGTGCGTATCGAAGACTGCGGGACCACTCGTGCGGTGTGGCTGGACGATGTCGTCCCCGACGAGCCGGGCAAGCGCTCGTACCTCGAGACCCGAGCGTACGGCCGTGTGCTGGCAGAGGACGTGTCCCTTGCCGAGGGGACCGTTGTCGAGGCTGGGACCCTTCTCGATGACGATCTGGTCGCTGCACTTCGTGACGACCCGGGCATCGACCGCATACGCGTGCGATCCGTTCTCACCTGCGAGTCCGAGCACGGCGTCTGTGCAACTTGCTACGGGCAGTCGCTTGCGACCGGCAACATCATCGAGCTCGGCGAGGCCGTCGGCGTGATCGCGGCCCAGTCGATCGGCGAGCCCGG
>DASPVS010000119.1:0-2667 GCA_035622235.1 Acidimicrobiales bacterium
ACGGGCGGGCGAGAAGCCGGCGGCCCGCCGTAAGGTGTTCACTGAGAAAGGTGCGGAGGCCCGAGAGCATCTTCTGCGCAAGTTCATCGGCGCGTACATCTCGGGTTTTGGTCTCATTGAAGTGCGCTTCCCTCCCGACCGGGGTCCCTTCGTTCGCCGGGTCGCGAGGGAGTTCTGCCGGCTGGTCATTGGTCCGGAAGTGATCGAGGAGAGCCGCAACGCCATCGTGATCCAAGATCTCTCCGATGCGTCCGAGTTGAGCTCGGAGAAGTGCCTGCGCCGGATGCACCTTACGGTCCGGGCCATGCTGGAGGACGCGGTGGCGTCGCTCAAGAAACCCGACGGGTCGCTCTCCCATGACGTGGCGCTGCGCGACCAGGACGTCGATCGGCTCTACTGGATGGTCGCGAAGCAGTTCAATCTGGCCCACACCTCTCCCGACTCCTCGGGGGATGGGATGGCCGTCCGGGCGATTCACAATCACCGTCTCGTCGCGAAGCTCCTCGAGCGGATTGGGGACCACGCACAGCGGATCGCGGAAACCTATCCGATCATTGCGAGCGACGGCAAGTCCCTGGATCCGAAGCTCGCGAAGGATATCGAGGAAGCGGAAGGATCAGCGGTCACTATACTCGACCGAGCCTTCCAGGCGCTGGTCACCGGCGATATCGACGCCGCGAACGAGGCGATCGATTCCCTATCGCACCACCAGAAACTGATCGACGCGCTCTCCCACCGTGTCTCTACCCGCAAGGGGGAGGAGCTGCTCGCGCTCGGAACGGTGGTGAACAGCCTGGGCCGCGCCGCGAGCTATTCGGCGGATATCGCGGAACAGGCGATCAATCTCGCCGTTCTGATGGATAAGCACGCCGAGTAGGGGCTAGCCTCGAGTCAGCCCGACTTCCCACCTGTAGTCTGGGCTCCCGCGATGGGAGCTGGTTTTGCGGGTCCCGCCGACTTTGTGGAGGGTTCCTCCGAGTACTGTTCCTTCGTCACAGGAGGGGTGGTTCGCCCGGCGACCGATCCGGCCGCCAGTGCGGACGTGCGCAGGGGCTGGACGACCCGCACGACGTTCGAGTCCACGCGATAGAGCTTGTGGGAGGCTCCGAACTCGATCGATAGGTCGGCGAGTTCGATGAGTCGACGTGGGTTGCCGCCCGCGGCCTCGTTCAATGCAACGACGGACTCCTTGTCGAACGGATAGATGGGGTCGAGGTCCTCGACCATTCGCTTGGGCAACATCTTCTTGGCGAGCAACAGGGCCGCCTCGTCGCTCGTCAACCCGGGGAGTCGAATCGTCCGGTTGATCCGTGAGGCGAACGGAGCCAGATTGACCGTGAGCCACGCGAGGTAGCTTGGAAAACAGTCAAACATGATCAGCACGCCCGGCTTGATGACGTCGCTCACTTGCTGGAGCGTCTTCGCGAACGCGTGGATCTCCTTGGACTCCATCAAGTTGTGAAGATCGTTGAGCAGCAGGAGTGAGGGCGCGGTGTCGTTGAGGGCCTGACCGATTGCCCGGCCGGCGGCGATCGGGTCGTACTTCTCGTCCTTGAGTTTCTCAATCGGCGCGAGCGCCCGCATCCAGGCGGGCGAGGAGAACGTCTTCGTGAGTCCGCTTTGTTCGGCGGTCTTCCGAAACTCTTCGGCCAGTCCCCGCAGAATCCACGGCGTTTTGGAGGTTACGTCAAAGTAGACGGTGAAGGCCTTCCTCTGCTTCGCCTCCGTTGCGGCCATCATCAGCCGCTCGGTCTTGCCGGAGCCGTGCTCCCCGACCACGGCCACGATCGCCCGGTTCTCCTTGGAGAGCACCTCGTCGATGACGGCGTGTAGGGTGTCGTCGATCTCCAGGTTCACGTGAAACAGCTCGATGTCCGAGATGTTCTCGCTCGCCAGCTCTCGAAACGGATTCCCCGCGAGCCCGTAGCGGTCGTAGGACGTCGCGGTCATCGGTGCACCGAGTACTACAGGACACGACTTCTCAAGTCCATTGCGAGTCGCTTTCCGTCGAACTCATAGTAGATGTTTCGGTCGAAGAACCGCCCCTCGGTCCATTTGGGCACTCGAAGAAAACGAACCAGCCCCTCGGGACCTTCTCGCGAGTGGAACTGCACGACCCCGTCGGCGAGGTGGGCCACCACGGCCTCCCCCCTTGATTCTGCCATCCCTCGATCCGTCCCCAGCACAACAGTAGTCAACCGATCGCGACACTGGGCGCGGAGCGAGCGCAACAGCGCGGCAAGGCCCGTAGCTGGCATGTCGAGCGTGAGCAAGGAGAACGAGTCTACGGCGAGGAGCCCTCCCTTGGTCGCGGGCTTCGCAAGGTCGTCAATGGCATCTCGCTCGATGATCTCGAGGTCGTCGCCGATCCCGATGGGTCCCCCCTCCCGGGAGAGGAGGCCGAGGAGCTCCTCGCGGTCCCGAGAAATGATGAACGTGACCGTCCAATCCGCCTTGAGTGCGGTCAGCGCGAGTCGACGGATGAAGAAGCTCTTCGCCGGGTCCGCGGCACTCTCGACGACGACGATACGACCCTCGGCGACCTCCGGCAGGATGGTGTCGAGGCCCGGTACTTCGACCGGAAGCCCCATCGTGCTCACGATGGAGAGTCCGTCCCTTAACGAGGAGTTGGGAAATGTTCGTAGTCATACGATGTCATACGGTCAT
>DASPVS010000120.1:0-4481 GCA_035622235.1 Acidimicrobiales bacterium
AGTCACGCCACGGTCGCAAGAGACCTCGCAGGTGGAACAGATGTGACACCTCTACGGGTAGAGGGTGCCGACGGAAAGCACTACTGGCCCCGGCAACTGAGGCGACCACCGAGCATCGTCGTTCATTCCGATCGCGACGAATCCCGGGCGCTTCGGGTCCTCGACCAGCTCGGCGAAGAGTCACCAGAGCGCACAGTCGACCTCAAAAGAGCAGAAGCCCGCGCAAGGGAGGCGCGTCTCGCGACCGGACCCTCCCCCGACGGGCGCAGCGTCGAAGGCCCCTCGTGGCGCGTCGAATGCGTAGACATGAGAGCGCTCGATCTTCCGAGGCAATCGGTCGATCTCGTTCTCACTGATCCTCCCTACACGAACGAAGCACTCCCCCTCTTCTCAGATCTGGGGGTCTTCTGCAAGAGGGTCCTGCGTCCTGGGCGTCTGCTCGTCTGTTACGTCGGAAAGCTCGGACTGCCGGAAGAGATCGAACGGCTGTCCGAGCACCTCCAATACCTCTGGAGCGGTGCGGTCTTTCAACCCGGTCGGCACACAGCGATCCGCGCACACCGGATCCGGGCCGCCTTTCGACAAGTGCTCTTCTTCACGGCCGGTACCTATGAACCTCGCGGATGGCTACAAGACACCGTCTTGAGCGCCACGGTTCCGAGCAAGGACCTTCATCCTTGGCAACAAGCGCTCGAGCCCTTCTCCAAGCTGGTCGAGACCTGCTCGGGCCCGGACGAGGTCGTCTGCGATCCGTTCACCGGGTCAGGGACGACGGCCATCGCAGCGACACGAGCCGGGCGTCGCTTTGTCGGCTGCGACATAGATCCCGAAGCGGTGTCAACAGCTACGGCACGCCTCCGCGCCGAGATAGCCGAGACGGGCACATGAAAAGCCCTCTTACTGGGGCGATTATCGAGCCCAAAATCGTCCCGGTAACGGGTGTTACTCGCCGTCGGAATCGTCCCGGTAACCGGTGTTACTTCGGTCGAATCGTCCCGGTAACGGGTCTAACTCTCGGGTTGAATTTTCGACCCGTCGTAGCCGCAATGCGGTCGAATCGACGATGTAAGGGGTCCAACTACCTGACCAGCGCGAAGACCAAGGGATCGCCCCTTCCTTTGGCTTGCCCAGTCAACATCCTGCGTCGGTTGCTTCAGCCAACGAACCCCCGGATGAAGAGCGCGGAGAGCGGTATCCTCCCGCCTCCCAACGAAACGCCCCGGCGGTGCGGAAACACCCCGGGGCACGGACGACACCTGGTTGGAGGTGACGACGTGGACGAGGGTAATCGGTCCCTGCCCGGGCGCGAGTCCTTCGAGATTCGCGAGCGAAGGTTTCAGTCGAGTGAAACGCGCAGCGCGGAGCGCCATGAAAGGGCGACGATGTCGCCAAGGCGGCCATTCTTTGCGAGGACCCCTGTCGTCGATTCTCAGGCGCTGAGGCCTTGTGCCCGCCCGTCGGTGTCGAACAACACGAGATCGGGCCTCAGACGCCATTTCGGACGGACGTTTTCGACCCGAGTTCGGTCCGTTCCTTTAGGGAGGATCCGGTGACGCGCCCCTACGGCGACGGGAGCGTCTTTTGGGACGAGCGTCGCAAGCGTTGGATCGGGATCTTCACCGCCGGACATGATTCGTCTGGCAGGCGAGTCCGCCGGAGGGTAAGCGGGCGAACAAAGACAGAAACGCGCGAGCGTCTTCGCGCCCTCCAGAGACAAGCCGTCGACGGACGCCCGACGCCTAACGGTGCAACACGCCTCGGTGCCTTTCTCGACCGGTGGCTGGACGAGGTTGTCTCTACCCGGGCACCGTCCCCGAACACGGTTTCCAATTACCGCTGGGCAGTCGATCACCACATAAAGCCCTTTCTCGGTACCAAGCGGCTGCGGGAACTGACCCCCGACGACGTCGATTCGCTCCTCCGGTCGAAGCTTCGGTCGGGCCTCAGCCACAGCAGCGTGACGCGCATAAGGGCGGTTCTCGTCCAGGCTCTTCGTCACGGTGAGCGCTACGGACATGTGACGCGAAATGTCGCTCAGATTGTCGACCTCCCACGTGCGCCCGCATGTAACGGACGGGCCTTGACTGTCGAACAAGCCAGCAAGCTGCTCGAAGCGGCGAAGGGCGAACGGCTGGAGGCTGCGATCGTCTCAGGGCTCATGCTCGGGCTGCGCCCCGGCGAGCTGCTCGGGCTCTCGTGGTCGGACGTGGATCTCAAAGTCGGTCGGCTGACCGTGAGGAGATCGCTCAAACGCGAGGGAACAATTCTGCGCCTGGGAGATCCCAAGACGCCGCGCTCTGTTCGTACGTTGGACATGCCAACGTCGCTTGTCCGCTCCCTCAAGAGGCACAGGACACGCCAAGCACGAGAGCGACTTCGGGCGGGATCACTGTGGAGCGAGGCGGGCCTTGTCTTCTCCTCGGAGGTCGGAACCGCTATCGACCCGAGCAACTTGCGCCGTAGCTTTGCGAGGATCACCGAGCGGGCCGGCCTCGGGCACTGGCACCCACACGAGCTTCGTCATTCGGCTGCTTCCCTTCTCTCGCACAGCGGCGTCCCGATCGAAGAGGTTGCTGACGTTCTCGGGCATACCAATCCAAGGACAACCGCCCAGATCTACCGCCACCGGATCACGGCCTCAATCGGGTCCGCCGCCGCTCCCATGGAAAACCTATTCGGCGAAGAGTAGTATTGTTTGTTTGTCGGTGTGCCCTCGCCACGATCTGGCGGCATTACCGGTTGGTTCTGCGGCTCGTGAGCCGCTCAGGAACGATCCGGGCCATGTTGATGGGTCCACCTCCGTCAAACATCACATTGTGTAGTAGGGCTAAGTGATCGATCCGTCCGAACTTGATCTCGATGAGGCCATGCTGTCGGTCCTGAGGGAGTCCCGTCATGACGAGATTCCTGACGTCATACGACACGCTGACTTTAATCTGGCCTGGCCAGAGCTCCGGGAGGACCTTTCGACTCGACTTAGGAATGGCACCTACACACCTCGGACTCCGAGGATCGTTGAAGTTCCAAAGAGTGAACTGGCGACGCGGCCTATGGCGGTACTCGATATGACTGATCGAATCCTCTACCAAGCCCTCATGATGGATATCGGTACCAAGCTCGACAGTGAGCTGCCTGCGGAGGTATTCAGCGCACGACTCAGGCATAACAAGAGGGGTCAAGCTGTCATAAGAGACCCCAGGCGGGCATGGGTTGATTTCCAACGTGCCGGGCGAGACTTGTGCGATCGCTATGAGCAGGTCTGCATGCTGACCACCGACATGACGTCCTACTTCGAATACATCGATATAGATCTGCTACTTAGCGACCTTCGCATGGTTCAGGGCGTATCACCCGAGAGGATCGACCTGCTTGCTCGAATGCTCCATGGATGGAACACCAATTCCGCAATGAATGGCATTCCTCAAGGCCCAGACGTTTCGTCGTTCTTGGGTAACTTCTACCTACGTCCGATTGATGCGATCCTGAGGAAGCTCGACGTCCGCTTCATTCGATTTCAAGATGACATTCGTGTGTTTGCTCATAAGCGTCACGTCTTGAGAGAAGCCATACACGACGTAATCCCCGTGGTTCGTGGTCGCCACCTTAATCTTGCGACTGGTAAGACCAAGATTCTTGAAGGTTCAGCAGTCATTGAACATTTTGAGGATGCAAAGAAGGACGCGATTCAATATCGAATCCAAATAAGCGATACTTCTGTGGCCGTGGATATTCGCCAACTATTCGATGATGCTGTCACGGGCAAGATCAATACGAGAGATGTAAGATTTTCGGTCTATCGACTTTCAAATCTCGGGGACGATCATGCCGTGGAATGGATTCTTGAACACCTTGACGACGTCCCATATCTGAGTGAGCTGCTGGTTGATTACTTAAGTAAGAACTCGGAGACGCACCCTGATATCGAGACCCGCATTGTTGAGTTTCTAGCTGATTCCGAGCGAAATATCGACCCATATGTCGAGATGCAACTAATACGTATGTTCGCCAACTCAGGCGAAGTGCTGGAAGAAACGTATGATGCTCTTTGGGCCATACTTCTAAATCCAGCGCGGGATGGACTGAGCCGACAATTTGCCGCTCGTGCCGTGGCACGACACATGCAACCGTCACGCTCCGCAGACTTGGTCTTGTTGACTGGTCTATTTCAGAAGTCAACTCCAGATCCTGAGCTTCGGCGAGCATTGTTGGTGGCACTGAAGGAGGCGGGAGACGCTGACGCCCAATTCTTGGCTAACGTTGGCCAGGGTGACCCGCATCTAAAGCATGTCACCAAGTACCTGGCCAGCGACCCACAAGTTCCGAACCCGTAGTCGTCTCTGAGCCACCTTGCCGGGCCCTGACCAGGTCCGAACGCGGCCAACCGCTCGGGATCGCTCGGAGCCGAATACAGGACGCGGCGGCTCAGATGCCAAGCCCGCACATAACGGCACTTATGCCGCCCATCCTGTCAACTATCAGCG
>DASPVS010000121.1:0-2118 GCA_035622235.1 Acidimicrobiales bacterium
CGCCTTCTTCCTCAACGCCGCCCGATCGGGCTTTCCGGCGGCTAGTACCGGGAGGGCATCCATGCGGACGACGAGCTCGGGGGTCTTGAACCTCGTCACACCGCGACTCTCGAACCACTTGCGGCACTCCTCCAGGTCGAAGCCGTCCGTGCTTCCACGTACGCCGCGACGCGCTCCCCGAGTATTGCGTCGGGAACCGGGACTGCAACCGCGTGAGTGACATCGGGGTGAGCTTCCAAGGTCGCTTCTACCTCTGAAGCCGAGATGTTCTCCCCCCCTCGGATGATGGTGTCCGAAAGTCGACCCTCGACGCGCAGCCAGCCGCGTTCGTCCGAAACTCCGATGTCTCCTGTCCGGAACCAGCCGCCGGGGCCGGCGAATACTTTGGCGTTGGCCGCGGGATCGGCGTAACCGACGAACAATTCGGGTCCGCGGAGCCAGATCTCGCCGGGATCGCCGCTCTCGCGAAGTGAGAGGTCGCCTGGGTCACGGATTTGAAGCTCGACCTCTCCCACCGTCCGGCCGTCGGTGTCCCGGGCACGATCGACTGCATCGCGGGCTCGGGAAGTAGTGACGGTGGGCGCTTCAGTCGAGCCGTACGTTCTCTTCACGCGACATTCGAAGATCTCGGAAGTGCTGTCGATGAAAGCGGGGCTCACCGATGCTCCACCCGTCGATACGAGGCGAAGGGTGGCGACGCGCCGCTGCGTGAACAACTCGGAAGCCGCCATCTGAGTGAAGAAGACCGGGGGCGCTCCCATGAACGTCACCTCGTAGCGTTCGATCAACGAGAGTGCTTTTTCCGGATCCCATGTCGACATGAGAACCGACGGGATGCCGGCGGTCGACGGGAGGAGGACGCCGTTCAAGAGCCCCGATATGTGCGCAAGCGGCGCAGGGGACAGCACCGCGTCGCGGGGTCCGATTCCGTGGACCTCCACCATCGTCGAAGCCTTGTAGCCGAGCCCGCGGTGAGTATGGAGGACTGCTTTCGGCGTACCCGTGGAGCCAGACGTGAAGAGAACCGCCGCGATGTCGCTCCCTTTGGCCGGGCACTGTGCGCGCGTCACGGGATCGGCGTCCGCGAAACGCGCCAGGAGCCCGTCGAAACGTTCCGACGGTGACTCGAGCACGACCGAGCCTTCGATTTCCGAAGCCGGCAAGCCGCAACCGGCGATCACGAGCACCGGATCCACCTGGTCGAGAGCGGCCGCGACCTCCCTCGGGCCCATCTTGTGATGCAGGGGGGCGGCTATCGCCCCGAGGCGCCAGCAAGCCCTGTAAAGAAGGGCAGCGCCGATCCCGTTCGGCAGCTGAAACGCGACTACGTCATGGCGACGGATCCCTTCTCTCCGGAGTCGCCCCGCAACCGTGGAGATCAGATCTTCGAGGGAGGCGCGGTCCGTAGATCCTGCGTCGTCCACCATCGCCGTTCCGCCAGCGCGGGACGGAAATCCTGACTCGAGCCACCCGCGATCCCATGGTCCGCCGGGGCGTCGGTAGTGGCGCGCCCTCGTCGGGGAGAACGTGGCGCTCAGGCGCCGCTGTTCGGTGGCCATCTCGGCCAAGCTACCGCCGAGGCACGAACAGTAACCTGACGCCGTGGTCAGAGAACGCGGGGCGAAAACTCACGTCGTGGCTCCTCCGGAGGTCGCGAAAAGGGTTGCGGAAGCACCCCAACCGGGCGAGGCACCCCTGCCGGCAGATGACGTACCCGCACTCCTACGTCGCAACGCCACGGATCCCGACATCTCGGGGCGACCGGCGCTGCGTTTCGGAGACCGAATTTGGACACACGCGGAGTTGTTTGCCGAATCTGAACGTTTCGCCCAGTTGTTCAGGTCCCGCCTCGATCCTGGCCGTCCCAAGCACGTGGCGGTCCTTTTGGACAACACGCCGGACTACGTATTCGCACTGTGCGGAACCGCTCTCGCGGGAGCCGTTCTCGTAGGGCTCAACAACACCCGCCGCGACGAACACCTGGCGAGGGACATCGGTTACACCGACGTGCAGCTGATCGTCACCGAGCCGCGGCAGCTTCACCTGCTCGAAACGGTACGCGGCGACCTGGACGTTCCCGGTGGCCTGCTGGTCTCGAGCAGATTTCGGGACGCGGAC
>DASPVS010000122.1:0-4757 GCA_035622235.1 Acidimicrobiales bacterium
TCCTGACAGACCTGGCGGGTGCGGTGTCCGGTGGGATCGGATTCGCTGCATCGGCAAACTTGAACCCGGCACGAACGGGCCCCTCGCTGTTCGAGCCCGTCCACGGTGCCGCTCACGACATCGCCGGCACGGGAAAAGCGAATCCGATCGCCGCTATCCGTAGCGCTGCGCTGATGCTCGAATACCTGGGTGAGATCGACGCCGCGGAACGAATCGTCAAGTCGATCACCGCGTATTCGGCGTCGAGCGAAGCTCCGCTGGGCTCCTCGGGTTCCCCGCACTCCTCGCGCTCCTCGCGCTCCTCGGATTCGCCGGGTGCGGGTGGGTCGTCCGGTACCTCTCGGGATGCTTCTCGAGAAGCAAGCTCTAGCCGCAACACATCTACAGTCGCCATCGGCGACGCAATCGCAGGAGGGGTCTGAGCCGTGCCAATCACACCGACCGAGAAGATCTGGCTCGACGGCGAGCTGGTCGACTGGCACGACGCCACGGTGCATGTGCTGTCCCACTCACTGCATTACGGATCTGGGGTCTTCGAGGGAATCCGCGCCTACCCGACCTCTCACGGGGTTGCAGTGTTCCGACTTTCGGACCACATCGATCGGCTGTTCAATTCGGCGCGCATACTCCTGATCGACATGCCGTTCTCGCAAAGCGACGTGGTCGCGGCCTGTAAAGAGGTCGTCAGAGTGAACGAGCTCGACCAGGGTTGCTATCTCCGCCCGCTCGCCTTCCTCGGGTACGGCGAGATGGGCCTCAATCCCTTGCCGTGCAAGGTGAACGTGGCGATCGCTGCGTGGCCGTGGGGTACCTACCTCGGTGACGAAGGTGTCGCGAACGGAATCCGGGCAAAGATCTCGTCCTGGCAACGACACGATCCGAACGCAGTGCCGACAGCGGCGAAGAGCACCGGCATGTACTTGAATTCGTCGCTCGCCAAAGTCGAGGCACTGAAAGCCGGTTATGACGAAGCCGTACTGCTCGCGCCGGACGGCCATGTTTCTGAGTGCACGGGTGAAAACATCTTCGTGGTGCGCGGCGGGATCCTCATAACTCCTCCGACTTCCGACGCCGGTGCGCTCGACGGCATCACGCAACGCTCCGTGGAGACGATTGCGTCGGATCTCGGGATCGAGGTGCGCCACGAATCGATGATCCGGACCGATCTCTATACAGCTGACGAAGCCTTTCTCACGGGGACCGCCGCCGAAGTCGTGCCGATCCGCGAGGTCGACGACCGCTGTGTGGGAACCGGGCACCCGGGACCGATAACGAAACAGATTCAGGCGACCTTTTTCGGCGCGGTCCGCGGAGAGCTGGACCAGTACAAGGACTGGCTCGAACATGTCGAATAGCCACGAGAGCGGTCACCTCCACGGCGCCGGTGCGCACGACTTCGAGCTTCCGCCGATCCCGGGGGCAATCGACATCTTCGACACCACGTTGCGCGACGGCTCACAGCAGGAGGGATTGTCGCTGACGGTCGACGACAAGCTTCGAGTTGCCGAGCAGCTCGACCACCTGGGTGTCGCTTTCGTCGAAGGAGGCTGGCCGGGCGCCAATCCCAAGGACGCGGAGTTCTTCGCCCGGGCCCGCTCCGAATTGCATTTGAGCACAGCGACACTCGTCGCCTTCGGCTCAACTCGTAGGGCAGGTGTGCGAGCAGAAGACGACGAGGTCCTACGCCACCTCGTCGAGGCCGGCACCGACGCCGTATGCATCGTCGCGAAAGCCTCGGAAGCTCATGTGGTCGACGCGCTCAGGACCACGTTGGACGAAGCGATCGCCATGGCTCGGGATTCAGTTTCCTTCTTGAGACAGAACGGTTTGCGCGTCTTCTTCGACGCAGAGCACTTCTTCGACGGCTTTCAGGCGAATCCAGATTTCACCCGCCGCGTGCTCGATGCCGCAGTTACTGCGGGTGCGGAAACACTGGTTCTGTGCGACACGAACGGGGGAACGCTGCCTCACGACGTCGAGCGCATCGTCGCCCAAATCGTTGCCGACAACGACTGCCAGGTCGGCGTCCATTTCCACAACGACTCCGGATGCGCCGTCGCCAATTCGATCGCCGCCGTTCGCGTCGGGGCTACGCACGTCCAAGGCTGTGTCAACGGCTATGGCGAGCGCGCGGGCAATGCCGATCTGTCCGCGACGATTCCCAGTCTCACCTTGAAGCTCAACGTGAGGACGATCCCGCCTGATCGCCTGGAGCGCATAACTCCGGTCTCGCACCACATCGCGGAGCTCGTGAACATCGCGCCCAATCCACAGCAACCGTACGTGGGGAGCGCGGCTTTCGCACACAAGGCGGGTCTTCACACGAGCGCGATAGCGAGGCGTAGTGACGCTTACGAACACGTTGCGCCTGACTCGGTCGGCAACGGCACGAGATTCGTCGTCTCGGAGATGGCGGGCCGTTCCACCCTCGCCTTCAAGGCGAAAGAGCTCGGCTTGGAGCTCGATTCGAAAGCCGTCGGCGAAGTTCTCGACACGCTCAAGGTGCTCGAGCACAAGGGCTACCACTTCGAGGTTGCCGACGCGTCGCTCGAGCTTCTACTTCGGCGCGCAACCGGATGGGAGCAGGACTTCTTCGAAGTCGAGTCGTATCGCGTGATTTCGGACCACAACAACAGAGACAACACCGAGGCGACGGTGAAGGTGCTCGTTGGCGATTCGCGCCAAGTAGCGACCGCTGAAGGAAACGGGCCCGTAAACGCTCTCGACTCTGCCCTACGCGAAGCCGTTGGCGAGCACTTCTCGGGACTTTCCGGTATTCACTTGACCGACTACCGGGTTCGAGTCCTCGACACAGGTCGTGGTACCGGGGCAGTAACCCGAGTCCTCATCGACTCGACCGACGGGGACGTGGTCTGGACCACGATCGGAGTCTCCGAGAACATCATCGAAGCCTCGTGGCAGGCCCTCTTCGACTCGATCGTCTACGGTCTATTGCGCTCGGAACATCAGGTGGCGAAAACGGCTTCGACTGAAGAGCAAGAAGAGCAAGAGGCCATGGCTGGAGAAGCGCTGCGCAGAACCGCTCGAGAGGAAAAATGACCCAACCCAGCTACGTCCCCGTCATCGAGGCCGACCAGGTACGTCCGTCGTACCGGCTGAGCACTCCTCGTCCTTGGCATCAGTCGCGTCCGGCGGAGCTCAAAGCGCCCACGGACGGCCGACGGCGAGATTTCGGGATGCCCGGACCGGACCAGGGTTACGCCCTATTGCTCGCAGAGGAGCTCTACTCGCACAGAGTCGAACTTGACGAGGGAGAATCTCTAGAAGACGCGATCGTCGGATGTTCGGCAGTCGCCGGAGCGCGCGCCGCTCTCTTCGGGCGTGCCCCGGTCGCAAAAGACGTCGAATTGGCCTTGACGCTCTTCGGTTTTCTCGGTGGGGCTCCTCACGACCTGAGAGAGTGGCGCCGCGAGATCTTCCGCTCGGTCGCTCATCACTATCTAGACCGCTTGGAATTGGTGGGACGCGTTCCTGAGACGACACTTCGGATGACGCTGGAGGGGGTCCGAACAAGCCTGCCAAAGTGGCGCGAGCTCATCGACACCTCCTCGTCCGGCTCTTCGTCGGATTCTTCGTCCGGCTCTTCAGGCTGAGAATCCCAAGCGCTCCGAGAGATTTCGACTTGGACGAGAATTCGGGCGAGAAGAGGTCTGTCGAGGCCTCCGAAGTCGAGACCGAAGAGCGATTCGAGGTCGTCGCCAACGCAATGACCTTTAGAGCGCTTGCGACCGGGGATCCTGGCCACCGCCCAGTTCTGTTTCTCCACGGGTTCCCTCAGACCTCGACATCGTGGCGGAGCACCATGACAGCGCTCGACGGCGGCGCGTACAGGTCCATCGCATTCGACCAGCGCGGATATTCGCCAGGGGCGCGTCCACATTCGGTCGGGGACTACAAGATCGACGGGCTGGTGGCAGATGTGCTCGCCGTGGCCGACGCTCTAGGGGTCGAGCGCTTCGACCTCGTCGGTCACGATTGGGGTGCCATGGTGGCTTGGATACTCGCCTTCGAGAGTCCCGAACGCGTGAGGACCCTCACAGCGGTGTCGGTTCCCCATCCCGGCTCTTTCGGTGCAGTGCTTCGAAGCGGCGAGGAGGATCAGGCGAGACGTTCCTCTTACATAGGTGTCTTCCGCGAACCGGGCGGTGTCGCCGAAAAGATCCTGCTCGGCGACGACGGCTCAGGCGCTGGCCTGAGGCGCATGTTCACTGCGAGCGGGATGCCCGACGATGCACCGGAGGTCGATGAGTTCGTCGCTGCGCTCAGCGCACCAGGAGCTCTGACCGCTGCGCTCAATTGGTACAGGGCGATGCCGCAGAACTTTGGCATCGAGGTGGGACGGGTCACCGTGCCGACGCTGTTCGTCTGGGGTGACGAAGACATCGCAGTGGGACGGACCTCGGCAGAGGGAAATTCGCGATGGGTGGCTGGTCCTTACCGATTCGAGATCCTGCATGGAGTCGGTCACTGGATCCCGGAGACGGCGTCCAAGCAATTAAGCGGTCTGCTCCTCGATCACCTGTCGCTTCACTGAGTGGCCAGCCCATCGCCGACCAGGTGTAGCAGTCCTGGCGCAGCAAAGCGCAGCAAAGGCCCAGGCAGCAGGCCCTGTAGGGCGAGACGGTCATGCATTGCGCCATGCCATGCACGTCATCCCTGGCGCAGCAAAGGCCCAGGCGGCGTGCCTTTTCCGGCGCGAACCTCGCGAAGACGTGGAACAAGGCCTCCATTGCGAG
>DASPVS010000123.1:0-3634 GCA_035622235.1 Acidimicrobiales bacterium
GCTGGAAGTTGGCGCCCGACGTCGCACCGGGATGCTCGGGTCCAACCGGCATGCCGGCGAGCAGCAGGCCGAGCGGCTTGATCGCCTGGAACATGAGCATGACCGAGACATGCGCCAGGGCCTGGCGCTGCTCGGCGGTCTCATGGCCGAAGGCGAAGTAGCGCGAGATCATCTGCAACACGAGCTCGTACACCGAGTTGAAGAGGTCGGAACAAGCCCCGGTCGCCGCGTCCGTGATGTACACGTCCGGCTCGATACCCTCGACCGCTCTCATCCCGGCCCCCACGACCGGATGGACCGGTTGAAAGGCCGGATCCTCCTTGCGCAGGGCCCTGTACTCCTCGAGTACCCCGAGGAACCGACCGTAGTGGGCGGTCGCCCAGTCTCCGGTCGCCCCCTCCCCTTGCTCGACGATGCGCTCGATGGCCCGGTTGGCACCCTCCAGATCGCTGATCGGCCCGAGGTCGGGCCAGTGGAAGCTGCCCTCCTCGGCCTGGTGGAACCGAGGGCCGATGAACAGTCGGTCCTCGCCCAGTCGTTCGGCGAGAGTGGCGAGACCGGTGCCGATGGAACGGTACAACTGCCCCTGCGTCGCGAATTCCTGGCCCCGCGGCACGATCTCGTCGGGCCGCATCGGCTGCAGCGGCGACCCGACCGGTTCAAACCCTTCGGCGTCGGTGGTCTCCACACCTTCGGGTCGCTCGAGATACACAAAGTGCTGCAGCGCGGGCTCGCCGAAGTGGAGCAGACGAAGCTGCACCCCGGGTGGGTACCCCTTCGCCTGGTGTGGAAGATGGGGCCGGCTCACGAAGGGTGCGGACCCGACGGCAGTGAGCAGGTTCTGCACCATGGCCCAATGCATCATCTCCTCGCCGGAGACGGCGAGGATCTCCCGGCGCCATCGTTCGATCGACTCGATCTGATCGTCTCGGACCCCAGGGCCAAGTCCAACCTTCAGGCTGAACGCGGCGTAGAGGTATTGGCACATGAGGGCATGCTCGAGTTCGGCAGCCTGACAGAGGAGGTACGTCAACTCCTTGCGGCGCTCGACGACGATGGTCGGTTGATCGTTCATCGAGGAGAACTATCGCCGGTCAGGATGCCGTCTGCCACCCGATCATTCCTCCGCGGCCGTTGCCGTCGTCGACGTAACCCGTCCCCGTTGATCGAACCAGGCTCGAATCTGGATGAGCCGGACGCCGCACATCACCCGGGACGCGACCTGGAAAGGGATGATCGATGATGAGCCGGTCGAGCGACGTCCGCCCCGCACTTCTCGGGTGTGAAACACCGGTGATACCCAGAGTGACCGGGGTTTCGCCGGCTCGGTCGGAATGGCGACTGGAATCGGACGCACCAGCGGCGTGGTGCAATCGCCGACGGTCTGCCTCCGTCAGTCGCGAGATGACCGCGATCGCTTCCCTGTCCGACCAGGTTGTTCCGCCTCCCGCTGGTCGTCCACGGTGATGGCCATCGTGCCGAGCAACTGGGCCCCCAACGGAAGAACTTGGGTGGAGTCGATCACGACCCCTCTGAGAGCGTCTACTCCCTTGATCTCCTCGAGCCGCGATCCGTGGAGCCTGGATCCGCCCATCTGGGCGTTCGAGAAGTCAACCCCAGTGAGGTTGCAGTCGAAGAATCGACACGCCACGAGCTTGCTGCCATAGAAGTCCGCCATCCGGAGATCCGCGCTCTCAAATGTCACTCGTTCGAAGTCACACATCCGAAAGTTCGCGTTGTCGAGACGGCAGTCAGAGAAGACCACATCGCGGAACGAGGATTGAGCCATCTCGGGTCCTGACATTCTGCAATCCCGAAGAAGAACCCGGATCATCGTCGATTGCTCCAATACGGTGCCGGATAGGTCGCAGTTCTCGACGACTCCGTCGGTGATTCGAAGATGCGGGAGTTGAGATGACGTGAGCTCTGCGTTGAGCACACGGCATTGATCAATCTCAATGTGCGCGGCCGACTGATGGAGAAGCGATCCTCCCAGAACGCACTCAGAAAAGCGGTCCTCGTCGAGCAGGCGGCCGAGGGTCTTTGGCTCGAGATGCTCGGGAAGACTCGGTGACGACGGCTCAGACTGCTTGACCACTCGAGAAGGGTAGCTACGGACTTGGAGTCGCGGCTGACCCGCGATCGATCCGACGCTTGTCTCTTGGCCGGTTCAACCCTTGGCGAGCTCGCTATCGATCGCGGCGACCAAGGTGGGATCGTCCGGCGACACCGTTGGTGCAAATCTCCCGACCACACTCCCATCGCGTGCGACAAGGAACTTCTCAAAGTTCCACAGCACGTCGGGGTCCTCGGTCGGTGTCATCCCATAGCCGCTCAGCCGCTCTCGGAACTCGTCCTTCCCAGCCGCAGTGGTGATCTGAGAGGTGAGCGCCGAATACAGAGGATGCTGATCGCTCCCTAGCACGCTGATCTTGGACGCCACCGGGAAGGTCACCGAGTACTGCGTTGAGCAGAACTCTGCGATCTCTTCGTCGCTGCCCGGTTCTTGGCCGCCAAAATTGTTGGCTGGAAAGGCGAGCACAGTGAATCCGCTTCCATGCTTCTCTTCGTAGAGGTTCTGCAGCCCTTCGTATTGAGGTGTGAGACCGCATTTGGAGGCGACGTTCACTACGAGAACGACATCACCCTCGTAGTCCGCAAGCCGTCCGACGTCTCCGTCCATTCTCTTGTATTCAATGTCGGCTATTGAGGTCATGGTCCACCTGTCGCTCAACGATGGGATGAAGCGAGTGGCAGGTTAGCTCCCGCGCCGCCATCTCGATTGGCGAGCCTCGGTCCTCCGGACGAGGTTCTCGAACATTCCTGGATCTTGGCCAGGCGAGGTTCTCCCGGGGCTTCGTCAACCCCGGGTGACTGGACGGCACGAGTCTTCGCACGTGCCGCGAAGAGGATCTGGCGGTCGGCCTGGAAGAGGCTTCCCGCCGCAAGCCACCAAACCCCGATCCCAAATCACGAGCTTCTTGTGGACATGACCTTCCTCGAGCAGAAAGGACGTTGTCACTCGTCAACGGAGCCACCGAGGAGGACTCGATCTCAGAGCTGCTCGCGCCAACGATTCCAATGTATGAGGCGGCCAACGGGAGAGCGTCGTGTTGGGTAGTAGAACCACTCTGGGTAGAACTTGTACGGCATCAGTCGGTCGATGAGCTCGCTCTACCTTCGGCCTTGATTCGCCATTGTGGAGGCATCTAGTTGCCTGAGAGATGGGGAGCACGAAGTCGACGGGCTTTGTCACGACTCAACGAATCGGGCCGCGGCCGCGCATTGTTGACCGCGCTGGGCATCTTTGCAGGGCTGGCGTACCTCTCTTGGCCGCTCGGGTACGTCCTAAATTCGAGTGTGGTGGCCAACGGATTGGCGAGCGACCTCGAGGTCCCTGGGCAACCGTTCGCATGGCTGTTCATCAGTCTGGACATCGTCGCGGGAACGCTGATGATCCTGATTTCGATCATCTTGTGGCTGAGATTGGCCCACCGCCCACTCCTGGTGGCTGCGATCCTCGGATACGCCCTATTCGGGATCTCGTCGATTGTGAGTGCTGCTGTGCCCCTCTCGTGTGGATCCGGAAGAGCAGCACTGCTCGCGTGCGGGACACAAGTTGATACTTATGGGT
>DASPVS010000124.1:0-4526 GCA_035622235.1 Acidimicrobiales bacterium
GGCCGTTGAACGAAGCCCCTCGGGCGTCGTCACAGTCACGCTCAACCGACCCGAGGTTCTAAATGCGGCGAACGTTCGCATGCACAGGGAGATGTCCCAGATCTGGCGCGTCATCGACGAAGACGACGAGGCTCGTGCAGCGCTCGTCACTGGAGCCGGAAGGGCCTTCAGCGCCGGAGGAGATCTCGAGATGATCGAGGAGATGATCTCGGACCACGACGCCCTGCTGACTCAGTTGCGCGATGCGGGCGCGATCGTCGAGGAGGTGCTGTCGGCACGCAAGCCGATCGTCTCGGCAATAAATGGAGTGGCCGTAGGAGCGGGTCTTGCGGTGGCGTTGCTCGCGGACGTGAGCGTCATCGGCGCCTCAGCGCGCATTTCCGACGGCCACACGCGCCTTGGCGTCGCGGCTGGCGATCACGCAGCGCTTCTTTGGCCCCTTCTATGCGGAATGGCGAGGGCCAAGTACTACTTGCTGACATCGGATTTCATAGACGGCCCGGAGGCCGAACGAATCGGTCTCGTGAGCCGCTGCGTTCCTGACGATCAGGTTCTGTCCGAGGCGACCGCAATTGCAGAGCGCCTGGCCAATGGCAGCCCCAACGCAGTGCGCTGGACCAAGCGCGCCCTCAACCAATGGATGCGCCAATCGCTGCCTATCTTCGGAGAATCGCTCGCTCTCGAGATGCTCGGTTTTGCCGGCCCTGAGGCAGCTGAAGGACTGGCTGCAGTGCGAGAACGACGAGAGCCACGATTCTGACGAGTGGTGCGTCGCCCTGTTGAAGTTTCGCGTCGAAGGGATCGGTTCAGACCTGACTCAGATCGCTGCGGCCGATTCGGAAGTCGATCCCAGCGCATTGTGGATCTGTCTGTCGATCTCGCGGATTCGATCCGCGTCTTCTATCTTCCTTCCCCTGCGTTCGTCGTCCAAGTTGCCATCGCGGACGTAGAAAGCGTCCACGACTTCTTCTCCCAGGGTCGATACGCGCGCAGCAACCACGTCCAACTCGCAGTGGAAGAGCGCTCGCGTCACGCGATGAAGCAGTCCGATCGAATCGGATGTGCGAACCTCGACGACGGTAGAGATCGATGACGCCGCGTTATCGAAAGTGACCTGTGTGAGAGGTGCACGTGCCGACAAAGGTCGTCGCCTAGGTGCGTAAGTCCGCGCACGTTCTGCGAGCCGGTCTTCGAGGGGAAACTTTCCCCTGAGAACAGCTTCGAGCTCGTCGGAGACGAGGTTCCAATCAGGCCACCTGGCGCGTTCTGACTCGACCGTGAAGACCTCGACTGCATAGTCGCCCTCGCTCGCGACGTTGGCTGAGCGAACGTCCAATCCATGAAGCGCGAGAACGCCGGTGACAGCCGCAAAGAGCCCTGCGCGGTCGCCGGCGACGACGGTCACCTTCGGACCGTCCGCAACGACGATGGAACGCCCCAGTCGTCCCACTTGACGCATCAGATTGCGGTGCCTGTCGGTTATGAGAGGCTCCGCTTGGACGGGTGTCGCTTCCCCCGCTAGTACCGCCTCGGTGCGTCGGACCAGATCGGCGACGAGACCGGCCTTCCAGCTACCCCAGGCCGCGGGGCCCGTGGCGAGGCTGTCAGCCTCGGTGAGAGCCGCGAGAAGCTCCAACGTCGTTCGATCCCGGACCGCCGTGGCGACCTTATGGATCGTTCCGGGATCGTCCAGGTCGCGCCGCGTCGCGGCATCCGGGAGCAGAAGGTGGTACTTGACGAGCTCAACGAGGGTGTCGACGTCTTTGTCGGCAAAGCCCATCCTTCGCGCGATCAACCGCATGACGGTCTGGCCCTGCTCGGTGTGATCGCCGGGGTAACCCTTTCCGATGTCGTGGAGCAGCGCACCCACGAGCAAGAGGTCCGGCCGGCTCACTCGCAGCGCGAGGGGTGCTGCTTCTGCTGCCGTTTCGAGCAGGTGCCGGTCGACGGTGAAGCGGTGATAGGCGTTTCGCTGAGGCCGGTTCCTCACCGCACCCCATTCAGGCAACATCCTCACGAGAAGACCGCTCTGATCAAGGGCTTCCAGCGCTGCGATCGCCGGTCGTCCAGTCGCGAGAACACGTACCAACGCTGTTCTCACCTCTTCGGGCCACGGATCGGGGAGTGCCGGGGCGCGCTCTGCCAGAGCCTGAAGCGCGCCTCGACTGATCGGCACCGACTGCTCTGCTGCGACGGCCGCCGTTCTGAAGGTGAGAGTGAGGTCGTCCTCGGGTCGAGCGCCGGGCCCCAGAACAACTTCTCCGTACTCGGGACGGCTGGGATCGACCGACAACGAGAGTCCTTGTTCGATCCTCCGTTCCTGTGCGTCCGTTGCTCCGACGTTCCTGTCGTGCCCGCGCCGACGGCGACGACGAGCGGAATGAGCGTCCCAGAGCGCCCGACGTCGCCAGGCATCGTCGCTGACCCACGAGATGGTGCGGCCTGCTTCGGCGATCATTGACATGAGCCCGTCCGCGTCGCGACATCCGACGAGAGTCGCCACTTGATCCTGTTCCTGAAGCAGGAGACGATCCGTCGCACGACCGGTGGTCCGATGTAGCTCGACCCTTGCGGCGCCGAGGATCGACTTGGGGCGCGCCATCGAGGAGACGTCGACGTGCTCACCGAGTGTCGGGACACCTTTCACCATCGCTTCCACAACGACCGAATCCCTAAGTCCACCGTGGGATTCCTTCAGATCAGGTTCGAGAAGGAACGCCACGTCTCCATTGCTCCTGTGCCTCTCCTCGACTTGGTCCGCCAGTCCCGGCAACCACCGATGCGCGTTGTCACGCCATGTTTGGAGTGTCTTTTCGAGGAGAGGCTCCAGTATCTTCTCGTCGCCCGCTACCAGTCGCGCGTCGAGCCAACCGAGCTGTGCGCGCAGGTCCTCGCGAACGACGTGGATCACCTCTGAAGGCCGGCGCACGGAGTGGTCCAAACGGACTCCCTCGTCCCACACCGGATACCAAACTGCGTCGGCGGTGCGAGTTATGTCTCGCCGGCCGTGGTGGACCAGCACGACGTCGAGGTCGCTGAAAGGGCTCAGCTCGCGGCGCCCGTATCCACCGACTGCGACGAGAGCGAGCCCGTGCAGGTCACCTCGTGTGGCGTCGTCGAGCAATGAGGCCAGGAACGAGTCCGCGGCCGCGGCGTAAGCCTCGCAGAAAGCCTGCCCGTGCAGATCAGGGCGCTCCAGCAGCTCCTGGCGCAGCGATCGAAGCGACATCGGGCGGAAGGTATCACCGGGTCGCGGTGCCCGAGGAGCGATTGCCCAGGTAGTTTGGAGGATAGATTTACCGGAGAGGTCCGGTTCGAACGATCGGATGGTGAGATGCCATGAGTGACCTGCCGGAGGAAAAGAAGAAGGGAGGCCATGGCGTGCTCGACACGGTGCTCATCGCAGGCGCCGTCGTGGCCGGGATCTTCATCGTTCTGTGGATCGCAAAAGCCGTGCTCGGGACGGCCCTCTTCGTCTTCAAGATCGCAATCCTCGTGGTCGTAGTGGCCTTGGTCATCCGGCTCTTCCACTGGATACGGGGCGGCAAGGACTGATCTCCCGAGCGACGGCGCTCTTCAGCGAGGTCAAAATCCCGCTAGGCGCTCGTACAGATCGACGTGCTCGGCCACCATCCGTTCGGTTGAGAAATAACCCTCCATCGCCGCTCGACAGTCCTCGCGCTTGAGCTCGTCCAGCCGGCTCAGCGCTCCGACCATTGCGGCTTCGTCTGCACAGAGAAAACCTGTCCTTCCGTCTTCTACCACTTCCGGCGTCGCCCCCTCGGGAAACGCGAGCACGGGGGTACCGCAGGCCATCGATTCGAGCATGACCATTCCGAATGGTTCGTTCCAGCGGATGGGAAACAGAAGGGCGCGAGCCTTCTCCAGAAGTTCCAGCTTTCTTTCGTGATCGACCTCGCCCAGGTAGACCGCGTCAGTCCCAAGAAGCGGCGCCACTTGGGCGTCGAAGTATGCGTGCTCCCATGGTTCGCGCATCTTCGCCGCCATGAGCAGTCTGTACCCGGCCCTTCGCGCGACTTCGATCGCTCGATGCGCACCTTTGTCCGGTGACATGCGGCCGAGAAAAAGGAGGTACTCGCCTTCGTCGTCCCCGCTCCCGTCGCCGAACGGGAACGCGCCCGCCTCGAGACCGTGGTGGATCACGCGAGCGATAGGTATGTCGGGGGCCGCTCGGTGCTGAGCGTGGGAGATCCCGATGATGGGGACCCTTGGCGTGAGAGCTCGGTAGAGATCGGTGAGCTCGTCGTTGAAGGGCCCGTGGATGGTCGTGCATACAGGCAGTCGTGGGTATCGCTCGGAGTAAAAGGGCCCTATCACGGTGTGGTCGTGGACGATGTCGTGGTCGGAGAGCGTTTCGTACGCGTGCATCACGTGGCGCAGCTCGGGCACGGCCATTCCTATACGCATACCCTCGGCCTGGGGGAGGACCCACCTCTTGTGAACAGGGCACGACGAGTCACCCGTCGTGTAAAGAGTCACCTCATGGCCCGATGCGGCAAGCCCTC
>DASPVS010000125.1:0-4465 GCA_035622235.1 Acidimicrobiales bacterium
GGAGGAAACCGACACGTACACGTGCCCCACTCCCAATCGCAGGAGGGATGATGCTGCGCGGGACGAGAGCACTCGCCGCCTGCGTCGCACGACACGCAGCACCGGCCCAAACCCCGAGAGTGTAGAAGATGCGTATTGAAGACGCCGTTCACTTTTTGCCCTGCACTTGCTTTCTGTGCGCGAGGTACAACGCGCCCGCGATCCCAGCTACGACCGCAAGACCCCCGAGCACCAGCGTCGTGGTGCCGCCAGGCACCGACGCCGCGAAGTTCGAGAGAGAAGATGAAGTGCTTCCTCCGCTTCCACCACCGCTTCCGCTGCTTCCCCCGCCCGACGCCCCCGAGTACGTAGGATCAGAACCTCCGGCCCCCAAGAGCTGCGTCGGAGGTCCTCCGGAATCGTCTCCTGTGATGAGATTCTGGGGAAGCCCGCTATCTCCATCGTCCCCGGAATCTCCGCCGACAGCGCCACCAAGGTCGGTGCCATCCTGCCCGAGACCTCGAAGAAGGTGTCTGTCAAAGCTTCGATCGTCGCTCATGGGGTTCTCGTTGGGGTTCAGGTTTTCTGAGAAATCGCGTACGCCAGAGCAAACCCTGCCGCCGCAGAAATTATGCCGATAGCCAGGGGGATGGCCCAGGACGAGACCACGGCCACTGCCGGCACCTGTGCGGTAATGGGGCCTTGTCCCAAGCCTCTCTGCCCGAGAGTCTCGGAGACCCCGACGCAAGAAATTTCACGCAGTTCGTTCATTTGCCACTCTTCCTAAGAGACAGCAAATGCTCAATAGCTTTTTCGGACTTCCTGTCCGCCTTGGCTTTGGGTGACTGCCCCAAGCCCGTATACCTTCGAGGCGGTTCTTGGCCCGAAGAACGGTACTTTTTCCGCAACTTCTGAGCAGGACTCTTCCCGGCACCGACGATCTTCACACCTTCCTGGGATCGACGGCACGTCTCGGGAGATTTTCCAGGCGACCTGTCCTCGAGCTCGAAGATCAGCGAACCCGCGATACGCCCGTAATACGAGCCAGGATAGTTTTGCAGAAACGAATCTTCCGGCAAAGCGCCCTGTGTGACCAAGAACTGCCCGGGAGCGGGACTCGTTGCCGTTGCTTCCCACGTTGAGCCGTTCCAGACGTAGAGCTGCCCGGCGTTGAGCGTGATCGTCCCTCCGGTGAGGTTCGTCGAAGGCAGAATGGTCTCGCCGACGAAGGGTGCAATCACGGTGACCGTGCCCGTATTCGAGCCGTTGTCGTAATAGAGATCACCAATCGCGCCGGTCACGCCCGTGGACGTCACCGCGATCCAGTGCGCCGACGTCGTGTTCGAGGGAAGAGTCGATCCTCCGCTAATCTGCGCCGAAACCGGAATCGGCGTCGAACCGATCGCAGGCGGCGGCGTTCTCGTCGAGGGATTGGTCTGCTGCACGCTCGCGAAAAACGCTACGGTGCAAGGTCCTTCGAACGGCACGTCGCAAGAAACGGGTTTAGCCCATCGCCGGCAACGCAAATCGAACATTCGGCCAAGCTCGGGCGTGAGCACGTTACCGGGAAAAAGTCCGCCGTAGGGCGGAGTAATCACCCCTCCCGCGATCGTCTCAAAAAGCTGAGCCGGCGTCTGCGCGGTTTCGAACGCCAGGCTCGTCGTGTTCGCCGTGTTGGGTTTGAAGTGGTTGAACGGAGGAAGCCTACGAATACCCCAGAGCACGTTGCCGTCGACGTATTTCCACGTGGGCGTCTCGACGGGCCGTTCGAGAGGGTAGTCCGAGATACCATTCGAACTCAGAAGCGGCACGTACATCGTGAGGTACTCGCGAAACCCCACGAGCCTGCCGCGCTCCCCAGCGTTGAAGCTCTTGGCGCACAGCATGAAAAGCTGCCGCATCGTCGGCGTCGACGTGCCGCCGTTTGCGCCGATGAAAATGCCGAGGTCCCCTGCACCGCCCTCAGGCGCCGAACCGACGAGCTGAAGGTTCGGGTTCGTCCCGACGGTCGCTATTTCGAGCCGGCCTCGCCGCACGATGCCTCCCGCCCCCTGGGGTCAGGGGCACTCCTGAGGCACCCAGAGACCCATCCCTCGCAACGCTTCCGCGGCCGAGTCCACCGAGATCTCATCGACCGAATGGTCGAGAAACTGCCAGCCGTTGAACGTGAGTGTAACGTTGTAAGGAGACGCGTTGTCCCCGACAGCGAAAGGAGGAGCCTGAAGCAAAATGAACTCGACCTCAATGCTCTGCTGCTTGTAGAGCGGCCACCCTGAGACGTAGCGCGAGGCCATGAGGTTCACAAAGTTCTCGAGCGGTGTGAAGTTCGGCGACACGAGATACCGCGGCCCCGACTGCACCGTGCATCGGACACCGATCGACGGCACCTGACGAAGACACGCGTCGTAAAGGGTCTTGAAGATGCTCCCCGCGAAGCAGTTGGGCTGCTGCACGGAGTATTGCATGTTGTCGATCCAGGTCCGCTGCGCGATCGTCGTATCAAGCGCTGCGTCGATGGGGAGCTGATCAAGACTCGCTGAAGAAAAGCTCCCGCTCGCGTTGATCGAGATGGGAATCCTCGGAACGCCGAGGATAATCCCGTACGCTGCGATGGGATCCGCTATCGCAAGGTCCTGGATGCAGCTCGGCTTGGGCTCCATGATCGTCCTTCTCGCTCCAAAGAGGGGGGCGAATCTTCGCCGGCTTCCCTTCCTTCAGCGCAAACCGACGAAGGGAAGCCGAGCGAAGAATCGGATCAGGACGCCGCCGTCGCCGGAGTGTCGACGACGCCGTTGGCGACGAGGTTCTTCGTGATGTAGTTCTTCCACGGTCCCCAGACCTCGAAGCCCTTGATGAGGATCGCGAGCTGGAACGCCCCGCCCTTCATGAGCACGCGATCGGTGTTGACCGCCACGTCAACGACGATCGTGGAGGTCTCAGCCGTCGTCGAGAACGTGAGCTCGGGGATGTCCGTGAGCGTGTTGCCGCTGACTCCTGCGCCGATCTGCATGAGCGTGTGCGTTGTGCCTCCGCTCGCGCCGTGATCGTTGTTCGAGAGGTACTGCTGCATGAGGTTCTGATGGTACTCGTCCTGCGCCGACAGGATCATTCCGATCGGGATGCCGCGCTCAAGGAGCACGGGCTTGAAGAGCTTCCTGAAGGGCTGAAGACTGCCCGTCATGCCCTGCACCCGAAGACCACCGTAGGTGACGTCGAGCGTGTCGTACGCACGCGTCGGGTGGAAGCAGTCGGCCGAAGTCGAGCCCGAAGCCGTAGTCGCTCCCACGCGCTGCGCGTTGATCGGCAAGAACACGCCCGGATCCGAGATCGGCGCCGAACTGTACTTGTCGTTCACGCGGTTGACGTACCGCTGAAACGCCTGCTGCGAGCTACCCGCGGCGACCGCCTCGGCGTAGCTACCGAAGTAGGCCACGTCCGCCGCAAGCTCCTGCACGAGCTGGTAGCGCTGCTGCATGATCCAGCGGAACTGGTAGGCGTTCATGAGGTGCCAGAGCGCGTTCTGCGCATCGACACCCCACTCGAGAAGGGCCGGCGTCATCGTCACGCCGCCAGGAAGCACGGTCTGCGTCGTCAGCGTGTCCGGAGAGATCGGCACCGATCCCGCCGGAATCGCGCTCGCAGGCGTCGCGTAGTTGCCGATCTGCGTGCCCTGCTGAGGCTCGGCGAAACCGTGAACGCCGAAGCCGATGACCAGCATGTCGACTTGGAGGATGCCGTTGATCACGAACGAGCTGTCGACCGTCGTGACACCCGGAACCGTCTTCGGGTTCTGAAGCACGTCGATCTCGTCGCCGAACGTGCCGTCGATAAACCCGTCGGCGACGGGCAGATCGACAGTCCACGTGACGTACTCGATGACCGGAACCTGCGTGAAGCCGCAGGAGAGCACCGAGTCGACGACGCCGGGCGCCGACGGAGCCTGTCCCAGACCGATGCGCCGGCTGGGAATGTCGAGGTTTCGAAGTCCGTGACTCATCTTCTTGTCTCCTGACCGCTCGGGGGATACCCACCGCTCGGTCTGTTTTTCAAACCCAAATCACGCTGCTGCATCGTCCGGAAACGCTCCGTAGAGCAAGCCCCCGGGAAGCCTCCCGAGAACCGACTCATCGCGGATGGCCTTCTCCGAGAGATCATGCAGAGACGCAACCGCTCCTGCGCCTCCGACCATGGGCCCTGTCGAAGGCCCGCCCGGCTTCTGCGTCCCCGGCGGAGGCATAGCCGCCACGTCTCCCGTGTTCGTCAGAACGTTGCCCCTCGCCGTCGAAGGAGTCGACTGCGGAATCGGCGTCACGCCGTCCCCGCATCCGCCTCGCCCCGTCGCAATCGCCGGAGCCGGCTGTCCCGGACCTCCCGGCGTTGTCGCTGCGCGGGCACGCGGCGCTGTCGTGAGGGGTAAAGGAGCCGCCGTCTGCCCAACTCCCGAACGGAAGGTCGGACGACCGACACCGCGCGGAAGTCCCTGCAA
>DASPVS010000126.1:0-3594 GCA_035622235.1 Acidimicrobiales bacterium
CCGGGCCCACGGCGCCGGGCAGCCGCTCGTCTCGGGTGGCAGGGGAGGTGCGATGGGACGCGCTTACCGGCTCATCTCGGCAGATGGGCACGTGGTCGAGCCGCCGGACATGTGGACGAACTACCTGCCGAAGAAGTTCCACGACAGGGCTCCCAAATTGGTCAAGGACACCAAAGGTGGCGACGCGTGGGAGCTCGCGCCCGGCACGCCTCCGATGCCCCTCGGCCTCGTGACCAACGCGGGCCCTCACGGAAAGAGGTACGAGGACCTCGAATGGTTCGGCGCGACCTACGACACGATCCTTCCGGGCGCGTTCCAGGGAAAGGCCCGCTTGGATGAGCAGGACTTCGACGGCGTCGACTGCGAGGTGCTCTTCCCGTCGCAACGCACGATGGGCGCCTTCATGGCGCAGGAGGACGACGACTATCACCTCGCAGGTCTTGACGCCTACAACACGTGGATGCGCGACGAGTTCATGGCGGCAGATCCCGAAAGGCTGGTCGGGCTCGCTCAGATGCCGGGAGTCGACACCCCGACGGCCATCAAGTGGCTCAAGGACGCGAAGGCAGCGGGTTTCCGGGGAGTGATCATCTCGGCGTGGCCATCTGGCAACGAGGAGCTGTCCGACGAAGACGATCCCTTCTGGCAGGTTGCGGAAGAGGAGGAAATACCGGTCCACATTCACAGCGGCTTGCGCCAAGCGGGAAAGCGCGGTGCAGGGTCTTTCAAAGCCGCAGCGGCGACGATGAGCAGGGCGATCGGTCTGGCCGAGATGGGTGGACCGGTCGGAGATGCCTCAGGCTTCATGTCGAAGCTGATCTATTCCGGGATCTATGACCGTTTCCCAGGTCTGCAGATGATCGCCGTGGAGTGCGGCGCGGGGTGGATCCCTCATTTCCTCGAGCACATGGACGACCACTACTGGCGCAACCGGACGTGGACCGGCACAACCCTCGCTCTTCTGCCGAGCGATTACTTCCACCGGAACTGGAAGGTCACGTTCATAAGGGAGCCTTTTGCTGTCGCGGTCAGACACTGGATCGGTGTCGACAACATGATGTGGTCCACTGACTATCCCCACCATCGCCACGACTGGCCCTACAGCCGCCGGATAGTCGAGGATTCGATGGCGGGAGTGCCGATGTCCGAGCGGGAGCGGATGGTCTGCTCCAATGCGACGGAGCTTTACCGGCTCGGCTGAGATGGCTTCACTGCGCGCTGCCCGGCTCGAAGATACGGCCTGAGCTCCGCGCCGGGTGGAGCCCGGAGCAGGGTCGTTCGGGTAACAAGAAGAGATTTCGAAGACGAGTCGGAGACAAGTGGGCCCGGTGAGCCAGAAGCGAAAGGACCTCGAGGAGTTCTTCAACCCCGCGGCCGTCGCGCTCGTCGGATCCGTCAACCGCAACGCGGATCCGGAACGCTTGCGTCGTTCATATGGAGAACGTTGGGGTGACCGCTGGTATCTCGTGAACGCAAAAGGCGGACACGTCGGCGATATCCCGATCTACGAGCACGTGACAGACATTCCGACCAAGATCACCCTCGCCGTCATCAATGTCGGCACCCGTCTCGTCGCAGGCGTGGTCGAGGAATGCGGAAAGCACGGTGTTCCCTACGTGCTCATCTTCACCGCGGGTTTCAGCGAGGTCGGCGAGAAAGGGGCCGCGCTCGAAACGGAGGTCGGAGAGGTAGCGCGCCGGTATGGGATACGGGTCTTCGGGCCGAACACCAATACGAACGCGTTCGAGGTCCTTCCCGAGCCGCCGTGTCTTCGAGGAGGACGGATCGGTCTTGTGACGCAAAGCGGCCACCAGGGCCGCCCTCTCGTGCAGGGGACCGAATTCGGCGCCGCTTTCTCGCGCTGGGTGCCTACGGGAAACGAGCTTGATCTCGAAGCAGCGGACTTCATCGAGTACTTCGCGTACGACGACGACACCTCGGTAATTGCCGGCTATTTCGAAGGATTCCAGGACCCGCCGAAGTTGAGGCGCGCATTGGAGGCCGCCAACTCGCAACACAAGCCTGTGGTGGTCCTCAAAATGGGGGCGACGAGCGCCGGGACGAGGATGGCCAGCTCTCACACCGGCCATCTTGCGGGCTCTGACGCGGTGATCGAGGGCCTCTTCAAGCAGTACGGAGTGACGCGACTCCGCGACCTCGACGAGTTGCTGGAGACGGCAGCGCTCTTCGCAAAACTTCCTGAGGGCACCGGACCGAATTGCTGTTTGTACTCGATATCGGGCGGGTCTGGGACGCTCATGGCAGAGGTCGCAGAATCTGAGGGAGTGCCGGTCCCCGTCCTGAGCGATAAGACGCGTGTAGCGCTTCGCGAGATGATCCCGGACTACCTGACCGTCGACAATCCGGTCGACAACGGAGCGCAGTTTCTCGTCCAGGCCCCGGTCGAACAGAGGCGCCGAGTCTTCGAGTTGATGGCAGACGACCCCAAGGTGGATGTGATCGTGGTCGGTCTGACAGGCGCCCTCGGGAGACTGACCGATCGGTTCGCCGAGGACATCGTCGCGTTCATAGACGAGCTCCCGAAGCCCCTCGTCGTCACCTGGAATTCCTTCAAAACGGACGAGGCAGGCTTTGCAACTCTTGTGAACGCGGGCGTCCCCCTGTTCCGTACGTTCCGGAACTGCTTCTCGGCTTTGAGAGTTTTCGCCGACTACCAAACGGCGTCACGCTGCTTCCGGGAGCGCAAACCTCTTACCGGTCGTCTCCCTCGTCGCGTCGCCGAGATCTTCGACGCCGCCGAAGCCGGACCCCTACCGGTTAGCGAAACCGCAGAGCTGCTCGAGGCTTTCGGGGTGCCGCTTGCGCGCGAGGAGCTTTCGGTCTCCGCGGCCCAGTCCGCGCGGATCGCGTCGAGTATCGGATTTCCCGTCGTGATGAAGATCGCGTCGCCCGATTTTCCACACAAGTCCGATGCAGGACTGGTACGCCTGGGCGTTTCGTCAGCTTCGGAAGCGAAGTCGGTTCATACAGAGCTCGTGAGTCACGCTTCGGCGGCGAAGCCGAGAGCTCGTATCGAAGGGGTACAGATACAGCAACAGGTGGACGGCGGCACCGAGATGATCGTGGGTCTGACTCGGGATCCTGTATTCGGACAAGCGGTCCTCGTCGGTACCGGCGGACTGTTCGCCGAGCTCCTGAACGACGTCGCGGTACGACCCCTTCCGATCGACAGACGCGACGCAGAAGAGATGTTGCGATCGCTTCGTGGCTTTTCCTTGCTGGACGGCGCTCGTGGCAGACCCAAGTCGGACATCAAGTCTTTGGTGGACGTGATCATGGCGGTGGCGAAACTGGGTGCGGTTTGCGGCCGCCACTTGAAGGAGTTGGACCTCAATCCCGTCGTCGTTCGAAGCAAGGGGGCGGTGGCGGTTGATTCACTCGTAGTGCTTGAAGAGCCAGATTCCGCCGCCCAAGCTCAGGTACAAAGCTGATCGATCGTCGTGGACCTCGAACTTTCACCGGATCAGCTGGAGCTACAGGAAGCCGTGCGGTCGTTCCTCGCTCGTGAGTCGCCCGTCTCGCTCGCTCGCGCCGTCGTGGAAGAGGGAAAAGGAGCCGAAGAGCTCTGGGCCA
>DASPVS010000127.1:0-3059 GCA_035622235.1 Acidimicrobiales bacterium
CCTTGCCCCCCGTCTCGCTGCGGAGCTGGAACGACCATTGCTCGCCGGGGCAACCGAGGTTCGGGCTGACCGTGTGGTCGTCGTGCGCCAGGGCGGACGCGTTAGCGAGGAATACGAACCGGTCGGCCCGTTCGTGACGACACTCGAGCCGGGCTCACGCGGCATCGAAATCACAAGTGAAAACGGCACCGCTTCGGATGCCGATACCGGGGCTGGCGATAACCGGAATTCGGGCAACGGCCGGAACTCCGGTGGCGGCCGGAACTCCGATGATGCGTGGGACCTTCACGGGACTCGGGTCGAACGAATCGAACCGCACGTCGCGCAGGGTTTGGACGCGGCCCATGGTGACGCCCGAGTAGTCGAGGTTCTTCCCCCGGATCCGGCGGCGATAGACCTTGCTGAGGCCCCTCGGATAATGGCGGGCGGTGCGGGGCTCGGTGACGCGTACGCGTTCGAGGTCCTGCGTTCGGTTGCCGCTGCGTTGGGCGCATCGATGGGGGCGACCCGCGTCGTAACCGACGCAGGATTTGTCGCTCATGAGCGTCAGATCGGAACCACCGGCGTGTCGGTCTCCCCACGCCTCTACATAGCGTTGGGGATCTCAGGAGCTGTGCAGCACACTGGCGGGCTCGGACGTCCCGAACACATCGTTTCCGTCAACCTCGACCCCAGCTGTCCCATGATGACGATGGCAGACGTCGCGATCGTCTCCGACGCGCGAGGCGTGCTCGACGCGCTAGCCGAACGCCTGGGAGTACGAGAAGAGCGATTCGGCACAGCGGAGGAGCGTCTCGGCGTACAGGAAGAGAGTCTCCCGAAACACGACGAAGGGGTGCACCGGGGTGCGTGAGTTCGACGTCGTCGTGGTCGGCGCCGGACCTGCGGGGAGTTCCGCAGGGCTTGTCCTTGCAAAGGCAGGACATTCGGTCTGCATCGTCGAACGCGGACCTTTTCCGGGATCCAAGAACATGTACGGCGGCGTGATCTATGCGCGGATACTCGACGACCTCATACCCAACTGGTGGGAAGAGGCTCCGGTCCAACGCTGGGTGACACGCAGGGCCACGATGGTGATGACACCTACGCAGAGCCTCAGCCTCGACTATCGAACGCAGGCGTGGGGGAAGCCTCCCTACAACGGGGCTACTGCTTACAGATCGGAGTTCGACGCGTGGCTCGCTTCGAAGGCCTCCGACGCGGGTGCGACAGTCGTCTGCGAAACGACGGCCGTCGGCCTTCGCCGCGCCGATGACGGAACCGTCTCGGGGATCCGCACAGACCGTCCGGACGGAGACATCTCGTCGCGTCTCGTCGTCGCGTGCGACGGAGTGAACTCGTTCCTCGCAAAGGAAGCGGGGTTGTATCCGGAATTGGACCCCGGCAACTACACCCTGGGCGCGAAGGAAGTGCTCGCCCTTCCGGCCGAGACGATCGACCAACGTTTTGGCTTGAGTCCCGGAGAAGGAGTCGATTTCGAGATCCTCGGCTGCACCGGAGACGTGCCCGGCGGCGGCTTCCTCTACACGAACTCCGACACCGTGTCTGTCGGAGTGGTCCTCTCGCTCCCGGGTCTGGCGCAATCGAAGAGCCGCCCCGAACAACTGATCAGATCGCTAAAGGAGCATCCCACGATCTCGCCTCTGGTCGAAGGCGGGGAACTCGTGGAGTACTCGGCCCACTTGATCCCCGAAGGCGGCTACGACATGGTTCCTCAGCTCTATGGGAACGGAATTCTTGTCGCAGGCGACGCCGCCGCTCTATGTCTTGCAGCTGGGATATGGCTCGAAGGGGTGAACTTCGCGATCGCATCGGGATCGATTGCGGGACAGGTCGCGGTCGAAGCTCTCGGATCCGGCGACACATCTGCCCGGGGTCTTGCCACGTACCGCAAAAGGCTCGAGAAGAACTTCGTCCTCGCCGATCACAAGAAGCTGCGCAACGCTCCTCACCTCCTACTGTCGGAACGAGTTCAGACGCGTTATCCGCAGCTCATGTGCAACCTGGTCGAAGGATTGTTTACGGTCACCAATCCGACTCCTAAGTCCGGCGCCATCGCCCTCACACGGCGCGAGGCGAAGCGTGCCGGCGTCAGGATCGGTCAGCTGTTGCGTGACAGTGTTTCTGCGATCAGGACGTTCGGATGACTGTCGAAGTCTCTTTCGAAGACCGAATGGAGACGGTCGAGTTCCGGGTTTCGCCCGATCCACACATCGTCGTCGACGGAGACAGCTGCCGCGGTTGCACGACAAAGGAGTGCGTAACGGCCTGCCCGGCGAACCTTTTCGTTCCGACGGCCGACGGTGGGATCCTCTTCAACTACGAGCAGTGCTTCGAATGTGGTACGTGTTACATGGTCTGCAACACGAAAGGCGCAATCACTTGGCACTATCCCGAAGGCGGCCACGGGGTCGTCTTTCTCCGGTCTTGAGCGATCTCGGGCCGTGGTCATGAGCGATCTCGGGACGAACACAGTCCTAGTCGCCCGCAAATGGGTCGACCGTCGGGCTGTCGTAGATCCGCTCACGGGTGTCGTGCACACCGACCCGCGCACTTCCGGTGCTTCGGATGCCGACGACGCGGCCCTCGAATGGGGGCTCAGGTTGGCCGAGGCTTGGGACGCCCAGCTGGCCGCGGTAACTGCGGGGCCTGCAAATGCAGAGGCGGTTCTCCGCCAGCCGGTCGCGCTCGGAGCCACCAAGGCCTTTCGAGTGGACGTCGACCGCGACGCGGACAGCTTCGATGTCGCCGTCGCGATCTCGCACGTGGCACGAAAATGCGGTGCGAGCGTGGTGGTATGCGGGGACTTGAGCATCGATCGCGGAACAGGTGCGGTCCCGGCCTTCGTGGCCGCGTTGCTCGGGACTCCTCAGGCGCTTGGCCTCGTCGACTTGCAACCAGATCCATCGGCTCGAGGAAAACTTCGCGCTTGGCGCCGACTCGACGGCGGAAGACGGGAACACCTTGCTGTCGAATCGCCGTGTGTCTTGTCGGTCGAGGGCGGTAGCGCACGTTTACGGCGTGCAGGGCTGGAGGGCCTTCTTGATGCGAGGGGATCG
>DASPVS010000128.1:0-4515 GCA_035622235.1 Acidimicrobiales bacterium
GGCGCCGAACACGACGACGATGATGAACGCAGTGCCTGCGGACCAGCGCGGTGCAGCATCGGGGATGCGCGCGACGTTCATGAACGCAGGATTCGTGTTGTCGATAGGGATCTTTTTCTCTCTCGTGATAGCCGGGCTCGCATCCTCCCTTCCGTCGGCGATGTTCCACGGTCTGTCGGCTCAGGGTGTGCCGGGGCAGGTCGCGCACCGGGTCGCGTCGCTGCCTGCGGTCGGGACGCTTTTCGCCGCCTTTTTGGGGTACAACCCAATGCAGACCTTGCTAGGACCACACGTGCTGCACCAGATCGGAGCGCTACACAGCGCGACGGTGACTGGCAAGGCCTTCTTTCCGGGGCTCATCTCGTCCGCTTTTCACGATGGTCTGGTGATCGCGTTCAGTGCAGCCGCTCTCTTGTGCGCGCTGGCCGCGTTGGCCAGTTGGTGGGCTGGAGACTCGCACGCGGGAACGGTCGCTGTGACCTCCGACCGGCAGGCGAAAGCCGAGGAGCCAGGTGAACCGGTCGGGGCGCTGGTCGACGTGGCAGGTGCCAGGTGAAATCCGCGGTTCCCGCGTTGTTGCGGATCGGCGAGGCGGCCGAGCGGGCGGGGGTCTCGCCTCGGACGTTGAGATATTACGAGGAGTTGGGCCTGCTCGTTCCGACCGGCCGATCGGCTGGAGGCGCGCGTCGCTACACCGAGGCGGATGTCGTGAGGCTCGGCCGGATCCGCGAGCTACAGGAGCTGCTCGGGTTCGACCTCGTGGAGATCGGAGAGATCCTCAGAGGGGAGGACCAGCTAGCGGACATCCGCAGCGGATGGAGCGACGCACCGCTCACTGGTCGAAAGCGGATGCTCGAGGTAGCGGTGGAGATCAACGCCCGCTTACGAGAATTGGTCCGGGCCAAACAAGGCCGTCTCGACGAGATGATGCGTGAGCTCGACGACAAGGCTCGAAGGTACAGGACTCGTAGCCGCGAGCTGGCAGCCGAATTGGAATTGGCAGAACAAGAAGGGCCGGAAAGGCGAGAAGGGCCGGAAAGTCAAGAAGGGCCAGAAAGACAAGAAGGACCAGAAAGCCAAGAACCGGAGCGAGCAACGGACCGAGCAGGACAGGGCACGTCACAGGGCGCTCGAGGCCGGGGACCGGTGTCCGTCAAGTCTTAGAGCGCGAGGCCGTAGGATCTCTCTGTGGGTGGCGACGAAGCTTCACCGTCCGAACCCTCTCTCGAACGTGTCGTGACCATCCCGAACGTGGTAACCGCGATCCGTCTCCTCTGCATTCCCCTCTTCGTCTGGCTGCTCTTCGGGGCGCACGAGCAGACGGCTGCGGCGGTTCTGTTGGCGGTCCTCGGAGCCACTGACTGGGTCGACGGATTCGCGGCACGGCGTTGGCATCAGGTCTCGACCCTTGGGAAGGTCTTGGATCCGCTGGCCGATCGGTTACTGGTCGCGACCGCAGTGATATCCATCATCGTCGTAGGGGCGGTGCCGCTTTGGTTCGGAATTGCGACGATCGCACGCGAAGCCTTGGTTTCCGTAGCCGTCCTCATATTGGCCGCTCTCGGTGCCGAGAGAATCGACGTTCTGTGGGTGGGAAAAGCCGGAACCTTTGGGTTGATGTGCGCGTACCCCGCATTTCTCCTGGCCAACGGCGACGCTGAGTGGCAACGGATCCTCGGCGACTTGGCCCTTGCGGGCGGCATCATCGCTCTGACCCTGGCGTGGATAGCGGCCTTCTCCTATGTGCTCCCGGCGCGCAACGCTCTGCGGCGAGGAAGGGCGGCGCGCGCCGACCGGGCCGCTCATGTGTCTGAGGACGTCGGACCACCGCGTTCCGCGCGCTCGACAGACTCCTCTCACCCCCCCGGTGTGCCGGGGTAGGGTCGACCTCGTGAAGGCGGTCATCATGGCCGGCGGCGAGGGGACCCGGCTACGGCCCCTCACCTCCAACCAGCCCAAACCGATGCTCCCGATGGCCAACAGGCCGATGATGGAGCACGTCGTATCCCTGTTGCGGACGCACGGATTCGACGAGATCGTGGTGACGGTCGCGTTCATGGCGAACGCCATACGTAACTATTTCGGCGACGGCGCCGAGTTGGGCGTGCACATCACCTACTCGACAGAGGAGACGCCGCTCGGTACCGCCGGGTCCGTGCGAAACGCGCGTGAGCTCTTGGACGACAGGTTCATCGTCATCTCGGGGGATGTGCTCACGGACATAGACCTGACTGCGGTCGTCCAGGAACACGAAAAGAAGGGCGCGCTCGCAACCTTGGCCCTCAAAGCGGTGGAGGACCCGCTCGAATTCGGGATCGTCATCACGCGGCCCGATGGTTCGATCGAACGTTTCCTGGAAAAACCCACGTGGGGGCAGGTCTTCAGCGACACCATAAACACCGGCATCTACGTCCTCGAGCCAGAAGTCTTCGAATACATACCCGAAGGCCGTTCGGTCGACTTCTCGAGCGAGGTGTTCCCCGCTGTGCTCGAAGACGGGCGCCCGCTCTTCGGGTACGTGGCAGCGGGCTACTGGGAGGACGTCGGCACCTTGGAGGCGTACCTGCGCGCGCACCAGGACATCCTCGACGAGAAAGTGCACGTCGAGCTGAGCGGCTTTCCTCTTCGCCCGGCGATCCACCTAGGCAAAGGAGCAGAAGTACATCCAACCGCTCAGTTGAAGGGCCCTGCTCTCATCGGGGACAACTGCCACATCGGCCCTGATGCCATCATCGGTCAGTACTGCGTGCTCGGGCCGAACGTGCGGGTGGGGGACAACTGCAACCTCGAGCGGACGGTGGTGCACGACAGCACTTTCATGGCACAAGGGGTGCGCCTCGAAGGGTGTGTCGTCGGGCGCTCGTGCGACTTGCGCCAGGGCGCGCGGTGCGAGGAGGGCGTGGTGCTCGGCGACGAGACATTCGTCGGTGCCCACGCAAACATCAAGGCCGGAGTGAAGGTCTACCCGTTCAAAACGGTCGAGATGGGGGCGATGGTCAACACGTCGATCGTCTCGGAATCCCGTGGGGCTCGAAGCCTCTTCGGGAGAAGCGGTGTGATGGGTCTCGCCAACGTGGACATCAGCCCCGAGTTGTGCATGCGCCTCTCCATGGCTTGGGCGAGCACGCTCGAGCGCGGTGCCTCGGTCACCACCTCGCGCGATACAAGCCGGGCGGCGAGGGTGCTCAAGCGCGCAGTCATGGTGGGTTGCAACGCAGCGGGAATAAACGTCGACGATCTCGAAGTCGCAACTGTTCCCGTCACGCGCTTCCACGTGCGTTCCGGGACTTCGATGGGCGCGATCACGGTGCGTCTCGCTGAACACGACACACAGTCGGTGGTGGTCAGGTTCTTCGATCGCGAGGGAATCGATGTGCCGGAGACGACGCAGCGGAAAATCGAACGGCTCTATGCGCGCGAGGAATTCCGACGAGCGCTCGCATCAGAAATCGGCGACATCGGCTTCCCGCCGCGCACGATCGAGGATTACACGGCCGCCCTGGCCGAGGCCGTCGACGTGGATGCGATCGTGGGCGCGGAATACAAGCTCGTTCTCGATTATTCCTACGGAACAACCAGCTTCGTGATGCCTAACGTGCTCTCGAAGCTCGGGGCGGATGTGCTGGCGGTCAACCCTTACGCGGCGACGGCCGGGGCGACCGAAAGCGACCGGGCGGGGGCGGCAGCTCTAGTCGCGGACCTCGTCCGTGCGTCCGGAGCCCACCTGGGCGCCGTGATCGACCCGGGGGGCGAGCAGCTGACCCTCGTCGACGACGAAGGAAGGATCCTTTCGGACGACGAGTCCCTTCTCGTGCTACTCGAACTTGTGCTGGCCGCAAATCCCGGAAGCCCGGTCGCCTTACCGGTCGCCGCGCCCAGCGCGGCCGAACGTCTCTGTGCAGAAGCCGGCTCCGAGGTGATATGGACGAAGCTTTCCGCGCAACACTTGATGGAGGTTGCGCGATCGGGTGACGTTGCATTCGCTGCGAGCCAATTCGGCGGTTTCATATTCCCGCGCTTTCTGCCCGCATTCGACGCGGTTGCCAGTTTGGTCTACCTCCTCGCCATGCTGGCAGTGGGTGGCGGCCGTCTTTCCAAGCTCACAGCGCGACTTCCCCGTATCCATATAGCGCACGAGGAGATAATCACGCCCTGGGAGCAGAAGGGAATGGTGATGCGGACGCTCGTCGAGCGCGCGCAGGGCCGCTCCGTCGTGCTCGTGGACGGTGTCAAACTTCCAGAGCCTGACGGGTGGGCCCTTGTCATTCCGGATCCGGAGGAGCCGACGACTCACGTATGGGCGGAAGGTCCGAGTGAAGCAGAGGCTCGAGGCCGCGCCCAGGAGCAAGCGGTCCGGATCCGACAGATCCTCAGATGAACGCCGCAACTATTCGTTTGCCAGCGCCACGTTTGCCGGCTCCTCGTTTGCCGGTGGCGGCCGGTCCGACAGACTTCACGCATTCTCCGCAGTTCGGATAGGGTCCGGCGCCATGCAAGTTCCAGCGGACCTCAAAT
>DASPVS010000129.1:0-4373 GCA_035622235.1 Acidimicrobiales bacterium
ATGCACTTCCTGCCCGACGTGTACGTACCGTGCGAGGTGTGTGGCGGTGCGCGCTACAACCGCGAGACGTTGGAAGTCACGTTCAAAGGGAAGAACATTGCGGACGTCCTCGACATGTCCTGCGAGGAAGGTCTGGCGTTCTTCGCCAACCAGCCGACGATCGCGCGACACCTTCAGACCCTTGTGGATGTCGGGCTCGGCTACATCCGCCTCGGGCAGCCTGCACCGACACTGTCAGGAGGTGAAGCGCAGCGTGTGAAGCTCGCGTCCGAGCTGTCGCGGAGACCCACCGGTCACACCCTTTACGTCCTCGACGAGCCGACGACAGGTCTTCATTTCGACGACGTCCGCAAGCTCTTGGAAGTCCTGTCGCGACTCGTCGATCAAGGGAACACGGTGATCGTCATCGAACACAACCTCGACGTCGTAAAGACCGCTGACTGGATCGTCGACCTCGGTCCCGGGGGAGGAGATGACGGCGGCGAAGTGATAGCCGAAGGGACCCCGGAGGAAGTGGCGGTAGCCCCGGGAAGCGCCACCGGTGAGGTCCTCGCACCTGTTCTCGGTATCCGTGCCCGACCTCGCAGGACGGCCCAGAGACGCACTGCCGCGAAGAAGGTCCCGCCGAAGAAGGCCCTCGCGAGGAGCGCGCGTCCCCGCTCGCGAAGCGGGGCCGGCCTCGCTGCCGCTCGCCGGCAACCGCGCTCGGGCTGACCTTCTCAAATGGCGGATAAGCCAGACCGGTCTCCGACAGCGCAAAGCACGCCTCGAAAGCTGCTGCGACGTTCAAGTCCCCTAGGACGAAGGCTCAGGTGATCTCGAGCATCCGCTCGAGTGCCACCTTCGCCCACTTAGCGGTCTCTTCGTCGACGGTTATGCGGTTTCGAACTTCCCCGTGGACGAGGCCCTCGAGCACCCACGCGAGATGTGGCGCGTCTATGCGGAACATCGTGGAGCACGGACAGACGAGAGGGTCGAGGCAAACGATGACCTTGTCCGGAGACTCTTCCGCAAGGCGGTTCACCAGATGAATCTCGGTGGCCACGCCTATAACCGAACCGCTCGGCGCGTCGTTCACCGCTTTGATGATGAAATCGGTAGAGCCGACCTGGTCGGCGAGCTCGACGACGTCGTGGCTGCATTCGGGGTGGACCACCACCAAGCCATCGGGGTTCGCGTTCCTGAAGGCGGATACGTGCTCGGGGCGAAAACGCTGATGCACCGAGCAGTGACCCTTCCACAACAGCAGGGTCGCTTCTTTGACGTCGGCGTCCGTGAGGCCTCCGAGGTCACGTCGCGGGTCCCAGACACGCATGTCGCCTGCACCCCAACCGAGCTGGTAGCCCGTATTGCGACCGAGATGCTGGTCCGGAAAGAAAAGAACCTTGTCGCCCATCCTCTGGCCGTGAGAGTCGGTCTCTAGCGCCCAGCTCAGCACCGCTCGGGCATTGGACGAAGTGCAGACCGCGCCTTCGTGTCGACCCACAAACGCCTTCAGGGCTGCAGACGAGTTCATGTAGGTGACCGGGATGATCCGAGAGACATCGGTCACCTCGGCCAGCGCGGCCCAGGCCTCCTCTACTTCGTCGAGATCGGCCATGTCGGCCATCGAGCAGCCGGCGTTCAGGTCCGGGAGCATCACCTGCTGATAGTCGGCCGTGAGAATGTCTGCGGACTCGGCCATGAAGTGGACCCCGCAGAAGACGATGTACTGCGCCTCGTGCCGATCTGCCGCGATACGTGAGAGACCGAACGAGTCGCCGCGGGCGTCCGCCCAGCGCATGACCTCGTCACGTTGGTAGTGATGCCCGAGGATGAGCAAGCGACTTCCGAGAGACTGCTTCGCCGCGCCGATCCAGAAATGCAGTTCTTCCTCCGAGGCGGAGGTGTAGCGCTCTGGGAGCGAACCTTGAAGCCGGAGCATCTGTCAAACCCCCTTCGGGGACAGCTCCGATTCGGCCGGCGGGGACAGCCTGGTCGCCCATCCGCGGGGTTGTCGGCCTCGGAGCCTTATTCACGCCGGGGTACCAGGCCGACGCTGTAGCCATTGTATGGGAGCCGATCGGGCCACGCACCCATTCCGGTGTCGTGGCCGGTGCCGTGACACAGCGCGGCGCGGCGTACGGCACAGTGGAAGTGTGCGAGAACGCCCGGCCTCCGGTTCGATACCCGATGCACCGGGCTCGTACCAATTCCTCGACGAGCACGGCCGGGTCCTGTACGTGGGCAAGGCGAAGTCGCTCCGCAGCCGCGTGTCCAACTACTTCGCTGATCCCTCCACCCTTGCCCCGAAGACCGCCCAGCTCGTTGCAAGCGCGGACCGCGTCGAGTGGATCCAGGTCGACAACGAGGTGGAGGCGATCCTCCTCGAATACGCCCTCATAAAAGAGCACAGGCCGCGCTTCAACATAAGGCTCGTCGACGACAAGAGCTATCCGTGGCTGGCGGTGACTCTTCCTGACAAATGGCCCCGCGCCGCCGTGCTGCGGGGAAGGCGGCGCCCAGGGATCCGTTACTTCGGTCCCTACGCGCACGTGGGTGCTCTGCGCGACAGCCTCGACCTGCTCCTACGGTCGTTCCCCGTCAGAACGTGCTCGGACCGAAAGCTCGAGCGCCACGTCAAACTCGGGAAACCCTGCCTGCTCTACCACATCGAACGTTGCTCGGGACCGTGCATCGGGGCGGTCGATGCGGATTCGTACGCAAGACACGTCGACGACATGATGGCGTTCTTCTCCGGTGCGACCGAGGAAATAGAAACTCGGCTGGAGCTCGAGATGCGCGAAGCCGCTGAAGCGCTCGACTACGAGCGGGCTGCACGACTGCGGGACCAGCTGGCGACGTTGCGCATGGCGGTCGAGCGCCAGGAGGTCGTGACCGAGAACCCCGAGGACCTGGACGTGGTCGGCTTCGAGGACGACCCGCTCGAAGCGGCGGTCTGCGTGTTCCGCGTCCGGCGTGGACGGATAGTGGGAAGGAGGTCGTTCGTCGTCGACAAGGTCGAGGAACTTTCCAGCTCCCAACTCGTAGGCCGAGTGCTCGAGGAGCTCTACGGGGACGCTCAGCCCTCATCCCTACCTCCACCGCGGCGCCGACGCGGACAGGCGGACGAAGGTTGGGCGACCGGAGCGGCCGACCCCGAAATATGGGGAACCGACGGTTCCTCGGAGCCAGGCGTTCCACGTCAGGTTCTCGTGCCCGAGCTCCCCGAGGACGTGGAGCTCTACCAAGCGTTCCTGGCCGACAGGCGCGGCGGGCCCGTCGCCATCCGGGTACCGCGACGCGGCGGCAAAAGAAGGCTCATGGAGACCGTTGCGAGAAACGCCTCCGAGGAGCTCACCCGTCATCGGATGCGCAGAGCGTCCGACCATGGTGCGCGGGCACGATCGCTCGAGGCTCTCCAACAGGCGCTCGGACTTACGAACGCACCGCTGCGCATCGAGTGCTACGACATGAGCCACCTCGGCGGAACCGATTACGTCGGATCGATGGTGGTTCTCGAAGACGGGCTGCCGCGCAAGTCCGAGTACCGGAAATTCAAGATCCGCGACGTCCCGGGCAACGACGACTACGCCGCCATGGAGGAAGTGCTGACCCGGCGTCTGCGAGCGCTGCTCGACGAGCGTTCGAAGATCGCGGGTCCAGAGGACGGCAGGCGGCGTCGGTTCGCGTATCCACCCCAGCTGCTCCTTCTCGATGGTGGAAAGGGTCAGTTGGGCGTGGGGGTACGGGTACTCGAACGTCTCGGGCTGAGCGAGGAGATTCCTGTCGCTGCCCTTGCGAAGACCTTCGAAGAAGTCTTCGTGCCCGGTCGACCCGATGCTGTGAGAATCCCGAGGGGCTCAGAGGCCTTGTACCTGCTGCAGCTCGTGCGCGACGAGGCGCATCGCTTCGCCATCGGTTACCACAGGACCTTGCGCGCCCGCCGGATGACAGGGAGTGCGCTCGACGGCGTGCAAGGGCTCGGGCCGGCCCGCAAAGCGCGGTTGCTCAAGGAGCTCGGAAGCGTGAAGGCGGTCCGACAGGCGACGCTCGAGGAGCTCCTGGCCCTGGCGTGGCTGCCTGACAGCGTGGCCAGAGCCGTCTACACCCACCTTCACGCACCACCGGACCGCTTACGGTTCTCGCGTCTTTCCAGCTCACCTACACCGCGCCCCGTCTCCTCGGCGGGCGAGGCGGGTTCTTCTGAAGAGCGGGATCCGCCACGAGGACCTGAGGATGTGAGAGACATGAGCGGGACAGTGCGATGAGCGAATTTCTTGTCATAACGGGAATGTCGGGCGCCGGGAGGTCTACGGCGGCGGCGGCCCTCGAGGATGCGGGCTGGTACGTGATCGACAACATGCCTCCGTCACTTCTCTCCCAGGTCGCGT
>DASPVS010000130.1:0-4511 GCA_035622235.1 Acidimicrobiales bacterium
GGACTGTCGAGACAACTCCGAACGAAAGCGGCGTGACAACCAGTCTCCTAGCCGCGGTCGCGTGCCCGACCGGCAGTTCGACGTGTGTAGCAGCAGGTCAGTACTACACGCCTGACGAAGACCATCTGCTGGCGATTCGGAAGAAACCGAGCGGGACTTGGTCGATCACGCCTGTCCCCGGTTCTGTCACACCAGCCGCGACGTATCTGAATGGAGCTGGATGCTCTACCTCCGGCTGCATAGCGGTCGGGGAATCCTTTCCGGCGAACAACTTCAACACTTCCGCCGCGATCGAACAGTGGAACGGGTCCAAATGGTCCCTCGCAAAGAGCGCCGAACCTGCCGGAGCTGTGACTACCAACCTTTACGGGGCTTCTTGTCCGACCACCAAGCTTTGCTACGCGGTGGGAAGCGTCGGCATCGGAACAGCCGGCGATGACGGCGAGACTAACAACTTCGCGGAGAAGTGGAACGGGTCCAAATGGTCGACCGAGGCCGCTCAGGACCCCTCAGGGGACAACGTCAACGAACTGACAGGAGTGTCTTGTGCCGGTGATTCGGCATGCACCGCTGTTGGATACGGCGAGAGTTCTCAAGGTGGATCGCCGACTGCGGTCGCCGAGATCCTCACAAAGACGAATTGGAGCGTGCAAACACCAGAATCTCCCGCAGGGGCGATCTCGACCTCCTTGACTGGGATCTCGTGCCCGGCGCCATCCAATTGCGTAGCGGTGGGCTCGTTCGAGGATGCCTCGGACGTGACTGAGCCCCTCGCCGAGACATGGAACGGTTCGACGTGGACCGCAATCGAACCACCACAGCCCAGCGGGACCACGGGAAATGAGCTTTTGGGAGTCTCCTGCGCGTCGTCCGGCACGTGCACCGCTGTCGGCGATTCGAGCCTTTCCAATGGGACTGAAGTGACCCTCGCCGAACAGCTGAGCGGAGGGAGTTGGTCGATCACCGCCACCCAGAATCCTTCTGCCGGCACGGAACAGGTTGTCCTCACTGGCGTCGCCTGCACTTCGACGGTTGCATGTACGGCGGCGGGGTACCTCGTGGGCTCGAGCGGCGACGAGACGCTGCTCGAACTGTGGAACGGCGCGACCTGGTCGCTCGTGACAAGCGGAACCGTAGCCGGGGACTTTGCTACTGGTTTGAACGGGATTGCATGCTCGGCCGTCGCTTGCACCGCCGTCGGATCAGGACCGGACGGGTTGGGCCAGGACGACGCGTTGGTCGAGCAGAACTGAACTTGCGACCGCGAATACCTAACGGCGACGGTTGAACGCAGCCAGAAAGGGTCATCAAATGCCCACGAGGACTCTTGCGCGAGCGCCGATTCGGTGTCCTTCATCGCTCTCACCTCGACCCCAGTGCTCGGCCAACGCTCGGCCCGTTAGAACACTGACCAAGCCGCAACTAGTCACGCCTCGATCCGCGCACGCAGGTAGTTGCTCGCGTTCGGTGCGGAGCACACGGAAAAAAGGGGGGTCAGAGAGGCCAAAGGACGGCACAGAGACCGAGATCGCAGGGCCTGAGTCCCACATATCCGAATAGCGAAACCTTCAACTTCTTCCGGCGAGATCTCGGTCACAACATCTTGTCAGATCTCGGGCACACAAAAGAGGTGGTCCACCCGCCTGTGATCACGGGACGTCGGCTCCAAGTCAGAAGGGAAATTCTTCCCGAGCGAGCGTCCGAGGACGGCAGATCGAGGATCGGGTGAGAAGCATGCGCGCCCACCAGGTGTTGGGCCCACACCTAAAACGTGGGCTGTCGAATCAATCGTGAGCAATACTGACTGCCGATTATTAGTCATGCGAGGGGATCAATGGAGCTTCAGCAGTTAGAGCAGTTCGTGGCTGTTGCCGAGGAGATGCACTTCACGCGTGCGGCATCGCGGTGTCACGTCGCTCAATCCGCGCTCTCGACGTCGATTCGGGCTCTCGAACGAGACCTCGGCGCCGAGTTGTTCGTAAGGACCACCAGGCGCGTGCACCTGAGCGAGGTGGGACAGGTTCTCTTGCCTGAGGCGAGGCGCGTCCTCGCGGCAGCCACCGCAGCGCGTGATGCCGTCGACCGGGCGTGCAACCGCGTTCGTGGAGGCTTGACGATCGGGCGCGTCTGGGGCGATGTGGGAGAGGAGATCGCGCGATTCCATGCTGGCCATCCAAGCGTCGAAATCACCTTGAGGCAGGGCCTTTCCGCGCAACTCATCGATGACATCCTCAACGGCTCTTTGGACCTCGCGTTCGTTTGGGTTCCGAAAGAGGGATTGCCACCCGGTATCCGCACGCTTTCGACCCGCTCGGTTCCCGTAGGCATCGCGTGCTCAGAGGAACACCGGTTGTCGCGGCGTAGGAGAGTCACGGTTAAACAACTTTCTGGGGAAGTGTTCGTATCGGATCCCGGCGACATATCGAGTCACAACGCAGTGCGTGATTTCTTCGCCAAGTTCGGGGTCGTGTACCAAGTCGCGTTCCGCGTTGGCGATGTGGCGAGCATGCTGGAACTCGTGGCCCAAGGGTCGGCTCTTGCACTCCTTCCGAAAACAGCCGCAGAATCTCGTCCCGGGATCTGTTACGTACCTCTAGAGGGTCATTCGCTCGCATGCCAGGCAGCAGTCATAGCGCCGAACCGTCCGTTGAGCTCGGCGACTCGAGCCTTTTTGAGCGGCCTCGATGGTCCATCCCAGTTCACGGTACCCAGTAACGAGCCTCTCGTCTCCGAGTCACTCGAATAGAGACGCCTTTTCTCGAATAGACAGGCTTCTGCCTCGACCACGTTTGCTCTCCTTCCGGCCCGATTGCTCTGTGTCGAAGCTTGCGGCCACGTCCCTCCGGGAGAGTCGCTCTCGGCGACATCGAGATCTTTGACTAGACAGTGAGAAGCATGGTCAAGCGGCTCAGAGGCTCCAGAGATCGCAAGCTCTCCTACGAACTCCTCGACTGCGCCTGGCACGGCCACACGCTCGTGGGGACAGACGCCGCCGCATTGCGCAGCCAGGACGAACTATTCGCGAGGGAGCTCGGGGGATTGCGCTGGTACCGGTGCCTGCGTTGTGACAGTTGGCTTCCGAGCCCACCGCCTTCGCACGCGACGAGGGAGTTTCCACCCGAGCGCTCCGAGATCACCTTGCCTTTGAGAGGAGAGCCGTTACGCAGCAGGTACGTGCTTCGCCTGATCGCGTTCGAGCGCAGCCTCCACTTCGTCGTGCTCTGGGTGTTGGCAATAGGTGTCTTCGTCTTTGCGGTGAACAAGTCCCTATTGAACAAGGACTTTGTTCGGATCGTGAACGCGCTGCAAGGTGGTATCGGGGGTCCCATTCACAGCTCGAGCGGCGGCGTCGAACACGAATTGACAAGGCTTTTTGCCATCAGCACTCGGACGCTGGTGATCACCGGATTGGCCGTGGCCGCCTACGCGACCCTGGAGGGCGTGGAGGCTGTCGGCCTCTGGAGAGGTCTGCGCTGGGCGGAGTACCTGGCGTTCATATCCACGAGCCTCTTTCTTCCGCTCGAGATTTATGAGATCGCCCACAGGCCCACCGTGCTGAAGGCGATCACTTTGGTGATCAACCTCGCGATCGTGCTCTACCTCATCATCGCCAAGCGTCTCTTCGGGCTGAGAGGTGGCATTCGAGCAGAACGCGCACTCCTGATGGTTGACGCCGGTTGGCCCGCCCTCGAGCGTGCAACTCCCCGACTAGTCGACACGCCTCGGCCATAAACCACCTGGTATGCCGGCAATCGTGCTCCAACCCCGTCGCAGCGTCGAAAGTCAAAGTCCTGCCACTGGTAGAGGCTCTTGAAAAGTCAGAATCGGCTGACCGGGAAGATAGTCCCGGGGAATCTCTGCGGGTTTGCCGAAACGCTCGACGACGAACAGGTCAGAGGCTTTGTCCTGCTCATCGACGTCGATACCGTAAAGAGTGAGCTCCTCAGCGCCTTCGAAGGCCGATCCAGTAGAGAGCTGACCTTCCCGAAGAGCATCGTCAAGAGATTTCGGGGCGCGGCCCACGAGCGCGTATTGACAGCCGTCACCTGTCTCCCCGACCTTCCGTCCGACGATGACATGGTGATGCCCATCTTCGATGAGATACACCCTGAGATCACCGTCACCGAATGCTTCGCGAATCCTTGCAGGAGGGGCGCCTGCCAGTTTGGACCATTGAACGTGGCGACGCTCCTTCATCGCCCAGAGTGGGCAGGGGGGAATCGTCCCCTCGGGCTCGTCCTCCTCGAGCGGTGTGGACTCCTCGGGCTGCGGCAAAGGTTCGCCTGCCACGATCGGTCCAGGGGAGAAGCCGTCGTCCACCCCCGGTGGATTCCACGACGTCTCACCTGCGGATCCCGTGCTATTCCCAGGTTCATTGGCCTCACGTTCACCGGCCCCCCGTTCCTTGGCCTCGCGTTCAGACCTACCTTCATCTGCCATGGTTTCCTACCTCCACAACGTTCGATCGTCGTTCGGCGTCTTCATTGATCAGCCTTGGATCAATGGGTCCA
>DASPVS010000131.1:0-7207 GCA_035622235.1 Acidimicrobiales bacterium
CCGGAAGCGGTTGGCGTCGCTGCAGCCTCCGATGGCTGTTGCACTCCGGCACGCAGACCGATGAACGCCACCACTGCTGCAATCGCCATGATCACTGCCATCGCGAGGATGACCGTGTGTGACGCTTCAGCGAAGTCCACGCGGATGAAGTGCGGAATCGTTCGAATCGAACTGCCCGCGCCCGTGCCCGACGATTGGAATTGCGCGATCTTGTTCGCTTCGACCGCGGCTTGCGCGGGAGAGATGCCTAAGTGAACGAGCGATGCCGTCACGTGGTCCCGCAGCTGGGACACCAGAATCGTCCCCAAGATGGCGAGGCCGAGACTCGCCGAGTAGTTCCGGACCGTCTGCGTGATGCCGGTCGCCTCTCCATACGAAAGACGGGATGCGCGGTTCACGGCGTCCGTGCTGGCAGGTGTGAGCATGAATCCGATTCCGGCACCGGCCACGATGATTGGCCATACCTGCGTGTGGAAATCGAGCTGGGTGACCTTGCTCGCCCACAAGCCGAACCCCACGGCCGCCAGAGCGCAGCCGATAACCACCGGCCTTTTGGCTCCCCTTCGATCGAGGATCCGGCCACCAATTTGTGATGTCACCGCGAACCCGAGGAAGAAGTAGAGGAGAACGAGGCCAGCCTGTTGGGCGGTCTTGTTGAGGGAGATCTGGGCGTACTCGCTGGCGAAGAAAAAGAACGGAACGAATACGAGACTGGCGATTGCGAGCACGAGGTTCTCGACGGCAAAGGCCTGATTTCGAAATATTCGAACCATGACAAGCGGCGAAGACACCTTCTGCTCGACGACGACGAACGCCACCAACAGAGCGGCACCGGCGGCGATGAAAAGGATCGTGCCCGGACTTCTCCAACCCCAAACCCCCGCCTGCTGGAAGCCCACGATGCTCGCTGCGACACCACTCACGATCAGGGCTAAGCCCTTGAAGTCGATTGGAGCCCACTTGTGATCCGTCGTTGGCTTCGAGATGGCAATGAGGACCAAGGCGGTCAAAGCGACTGGAATGTTGACCCAGAAGATCGCCCTCCAGGTCCACATGGTGAGGTAACCGCCGAGGATCGGACCCACGGCTGTAAGTCCGCCCGCGATCCCGAAAAAGAGCGCGAGAGCTCGGCCCCGTTCTTGCAATGGGAAGGTTTGGACAACGATCCCAAGAGCCGCGGGGAACATGAGCGCTCCCCCAGCTCCCTGGAGTGCACGAAATGTCACGAGCCAAGCCTCAGAGATGCTTCCGACGGGCGTGAGTCCGCACAGCGCTGAAGCACCTGCGAACACGATGACACCGATAACGACCATTTTTCGATGCCCTACGGTGTCGGCCAATCGGCCTCCGAAGGCAAACAGCGCAGCAAGGGCCAGGAGGTAGGAGTTGATCGCCCATTGCAAACCGGTGCTCGAGAGGTGGAGCTCTCGTTGGATATTCGGAGCAGCGATCGACACAATCGTCTGATCGATGAAGGTCATGGCAACGGCGAAGATCATCGCCGCCAACACGAGACTCTTACGCATAGTGACCTGTGCCAACTGAATCTCCCTCCCAATCCGTGATCTTCGGGTACATGCGAGTCTGGTTGGGGAACCTAGATCTAGCTCGCCCGAATTCTGGACCGACTCGTTGATTCAAGGATGACGGCTCACGTCGCGGCGTCGAATCCACAAGACCGCGTAGTCGGCGATGTGACCTTCTAGTAGACCGGGGGTGGTCTCGTTCCCACTGATATGTATCTTCCCTGTTCAAGACCACATTCGGACTCACGCCAGAACGATGGAGGAGATCCGGACGGGCACGTGGGAGATGGCTCAGTTCGGGCATTGACTACGCAGTTCTCGGGATGCGACTGCCGCGGTTTTGGAGGATCCTGCTAGTGGCCCGACCACCAAGGGAAAGGCTGGCTCGGCTTTTCCTTTGTGGGTCACGCGTCGATCTGGTCGAGCTGAAGGGACCGAAGGGCGATGGCTTGGGTCGGTAACGCAGAGCACGGAAGGAGACTCAATGCCCGCCGGGCTGGTCGAGATAGTCACTAAATCCACTAACCGCTCCGTCGAAGAGACGGTGAACCGTTTTGTCGACACGATTTCGACCAAGGGTCTCAGACTGTTCGACGTGATCGACCAGAGGGCAGAGGCGCGAGAAGTCGGCCTCGATTTGCGAGAGACCGTGTTGGTTCTCTTCGGCGACCCACGAGCCGGCACCCCCGTGATGGCGAGCTCGCCCCTGATCGCACTCGACCTGCCTTTGAAGGTTCTCGTGTGGTCGGATGCTGGAAAGACCAAGGTCTCGTATGAATCGCCTTTGTCTCTCGCTGCTCGTCACCATCTTCAGGGTGAATTCGCACGGAACTTGGACGGCATCGACGCGCTCACGGATGCGCTCGTTGCATTCGCCTGATATGGCACTAGCCAAGGCGTCGCCGGATTGTGCCGTGACCGAACCAGCGATCCACTCGCTGCTCGAACCCCGACGGTCTCTAGGAAGCTGTGTGTGACCGTAAAGCTTCGCCGAGCTCGCGCCGGGACGCGATATTCAGTTTCCGAAATACCTTTCGAAGGTGATAGTCGACGGTCGCGGAACTGATGAACAACTTGGCCGCGATCTCCGGATTGGAAAGTCGCTCCGCCGCGAGGGTGGCGATGCGTCGCTCTTGCGGCGTGAGGTCGGAACTAGTGGCGACGGTGCGAGAACGTACTCGTTCCCCGGTGGCGAGAAGCTCGGATTTAGCCCTATCGGCGAATCCCTTGGCTCCCATCGATTGGAAGAATTCGTGAGCCGTCCGGAGCTGCTCTCGAGCGTCCAAGCGACGGTTCTCCCGTCGCAGCCACTCTCCGTAGAGAAGTCTTGCGTGCGCAACGTCCCTTGGGACGAGGGTCTGTTCAAGCAGTGAAATTGAGGTCCGATAGCACTCTTCGGCTTCGGATCCGACCGAGAGCAGAGCCTTCGATCGTGCCATCAACCCCATTCCCCATCGGCTGCCACTGGCCGTCGCCCTCTCCTCGAGTCGAAGCAGCAGCGACTTCGCCAAGTCGAGGTCGCCGGAGCGGACCGCCGCTTCGATAGCCAATGGAAGTGACGGTGACGTCCACCCGATCGGACTGTCGCTGTGGACGTAGTCGGAGGCCCTTAAAGCTTCGCCGTATCGCCCGGCGCCCAGGTGCAGCACGGTGAGTGCGTAGCGACCCATGATGACAATGTGTTGCGAACCGAGTGCCGAGTGCACTTCGTCGAGCTTGGACGCGTAGCGCGTGGTTGTTTCCTCGTCTCCTTCCCATCCATGAGCCAGAACGGAATTGGGACGTATGTGCTCTGCCGGCATGCCGATCGCCCCGGCGACATCCTCAGCTTCCTCGAACAGCGCAAGCGACGACCGTAGATCGCCGGAGCGAAGTTCACCTTCGGCAAGCCCTTGGAGGTTGTGGAGAAGGACAAGTAGGGCACCGATATCACGCGCCGACCTGTCGACTCGAATCGACCACGAACGGAAGGTCGAATCATCAAGCAGCTCGTTCGCGACGACCAATCCGAAGAAGGTCCAGCGCGCGATCTGGTCGTTTGAGAGTGTTTCCTCCCTTAACAGCTCAGCTGCCAATCGATAATGACCGAAGGCTTGCTTTGGACCTTCCGAGAACAGTTGCGACGTCCCGACAAGAAGGTGGTGTTCGATCGGCGCCGGGACTTCCGAGCCTCGGGTCGATGCTTCGACTTCGGCGATATCGATCGCTTCGACTCCTGACGAGAGGTGCACCGAGATCACGTAGGCCTCGAAGGCCTCTAGCAAGACCTCGCGGGCTCGTTGGATGTTGATCGGTTGGAAAAGGCGGGCAGCTTCCAGAAGGAGACGAGGGACCTCCGATGGCTGGAAGGTGCGGCTGTGCAACTGGGCCCTTAGTTGTGCAGCCTCAGCGACAGAGAGCGGATCGGCAAGGTGCGGCTCGGCTTGGTCGAGGAGTGGCAACACTTGGTTGGTCGCATGGGTGCCCGCGTTCATGGCCGCCGCTGCGGCGCGCAAGAGTCGATCAGCTCTCAGTTCGAGGGTATCTGTCAGCTCTGCCGCTTGGACGAGCAGCGCGGCTTCTGCTGAGTAGCCTCCGCGCGCCCGCGCCATTTGGGCGGTCTCGTCAATTTCGAAAGCCAATTGCGCATTCGGACCGCTCGCTCCGAGGACCACGTGTCTTGCCCATCGATCCGGATAGGACGACTTCGAGATGAGCTTGGAGAAGGTGCGATGGACTTCACGTCGGAGATCGGGGTCGGCACCGGCGTAGACGGCGGAACGAATCATCGGATGTCGAAACGTGATCCGAGGACCGGTCAGGACGAGGCGTTGGCGCTCCGCTTCCTTCTCTGACTGAGGAGTGCAGCCGAGGGACCGGGCCGCGGTGCGAATGAGAGCCCTGTCCCCTGAAACGTCCGCTGCAGCTACCAGCAGAAAGAGCTGTGTGTCTGACGAGAGCGAAGCGATCTGGTCATTGAAGTGCTGCTCCAAGCGGCTGGTGATAGCGATGGGCTCTTCCAACGAGCCGATGCCGACCGAAGTCTCCTCTGTCCATGTCCGTCCGAACTCCCAGAGTGCCAGTGGACATCCTCGGGTTTCGGCCATGATTCGCTCGGCGACCTGCTCGGACAGGGGGCGGTCGGCCGCAATGTGGAGCAGTTCCGCGGCCGCGTCACTTGGGAGGCCGACAACCTCGAGGGCTGCGATACCGGCCAGGTCTGGGGGCAGCTCGAGATGCGTCCGTAGTCCGAATAGAAGCACGACGCCCTCAGCTCGAAGACGGCGACCAACGAATGCCAAGGTCTGCAGCGATTCAACGTCGATCCATTGAGCATCGTCGACGATGCAGAGCAACCCGGCCTTTTCGCCTTCGATCGACAGAAGGTTCAGTGCTGCAAGCCCCACCATGAATCTGTCTGGTGGGTTCCCATCGAGAAGACCGAAGGCAGACTCGAGTGCCAGACGCTGTGGCCTCGGAAGCGTGTCGATCTGATGTAGCAACGGCAACAGCAATCGATGAAGCGCAGCAAACCCAAACTGACTCTCTGTCTCCACCCCCGAAATCCGTGCAATAGAAAGAGCACCCGAGGAAGCCGCATAGTCGAGCAATGCGGTCTTTCCCATACCGGCTTCGCCGTGGAGGACGAGGGCCCCGCTCGTCCCGTTCACGGCGGACTCGACGAGTGAATCGAGGATGGCCCTTTCGTGCGTTCGGTCGACCAGGACTTGGCCTGCCGACATTGCTTCGACTCCCGTCAAGCTGAAGAGCTCCCCTTGAGTGAATGGGCTTGGCTCAAAGGATACGAACCGGTTTGTGCCCATCGTCGGCCGAACATCGATATTTGCTGACCCCGCGAGCCCGGTTCAGCCTCGACACGATCCCCGGACCTTTGGCGGCAATACCGGGTATACTGATCTCGTGGCTAAAGTCATGGTCTCGCTGCCCGACGATCTGCTCCGAGCGGTCGACGTCGAAGCGGAACGCCGTGGCACGACCCGCAGCGGTCTGTTGCGCGAGTTGGCGGAAGAAACGTTGCGCCGGCGGACGATCCACCGTGCGGAGCGCATGGCTCAGATCAACGATCTCGATGGACCGATCAAGGGGCACGGGGGAAGGGTCGCGGAGTTGGTCAAGGCGAACCGGCCCGAACCTTGAGTCTCTGGTTCCTCGACTCCAGCGTCCTGCTGGCAGCCGAGGATACCGACGACGAGAATTACGGCGATGCTTGCCGTTTGCTCGGGGGCAGCGACCCTCTCGCTTCCTTGGACCTCGCCTTCTACGAGGTGACGAACGTAGCGGTACGCGCTTGGCGCGACCCATCGGCAGCTCACCGTCTACGAGAACGAGTGGCAGCGGTGGCCGGCGACGGTGGTCTCGTGCGAGCCGACGCGGAGCTCATTTCTGACTCGGCCGCACTTGCCGACGAGCACGGGATATCCGTGTATGACGCGGCCTACGTCGTAGCTGCTCGTCTCGCAGGTGGTGAGCTCGTGAGCTGTGACCGACGAGACCTGGTGGCACGGGGACTTGCCAGGCTCCCTCGCGATGTTGGTGTCAACCGGCCGAGCCCTTGATCGCGCCCCTGAACGGCACGGGAGCGGAACAGGGCGGATGCCTATGATGCGGGCCGAACGACCGAGACGGTCGAGGTCCGGGGATCGCGTGGACATTTTCAAGGAGTTCACCTTCGAGGCAGCGCATCGGTTGCCGAACGTAGATCCCGGGCACAAGTGTTCGCGGCTCCATGGCCACTCGTTCCGGGTCACAGTCCATATCGAGGGCCAGGTCGACGAACGGTTAGGTTGGGTCGACGATTTTGCCGACCTCAGCAAGTCAATGAAGCCGTTGCTCGAGCAGCTCGACCATCACTACCTGAACGAAGTCGAGGGTTTGGAGAACCCGACCAGCGAGCTGCTCGCTTGCTGGATCTGGGAACACCTACAGCCCCGCCTCCCGAAACTCTCCCAAGTGGTGGTGCAAGAGACGTGCAACACCGGCTGCATCTACCGCGGCGAATGACTGTTTATCGAGAAGGCGCCCGTCGCCTTGTCGTACTTGCCAGCGGTGGCGTGGACAGCGCCGTTCTGTTGGCTCATCAAAGCTGCCTGGGCGATGAGGTGCAACCGATCTACATCCGCTTCGGCCTCGCTTGGGAAGCCGCGGAGGAGGAGCATCTCCGCCGATTCCTCGAAACACTGCCAGCCGATGGCCGGGTGCGGCCGCTCATCGCGCTCGAGTTCCCGGTAGCCGACGTCTACGGCCCGCATTGGAGCGTGTCAGGAGCCGGCGTGCCCGACGAGGGCTCCTCCGACGCCGCCGTTTACCTTCCTGGTCGCAATCTCCTGCTCCTTGCCAAATCGAGCGTGTGGTGCGCGCTCAACGACTTCGGGGTCATGATGCTCGGTACGCTCAAAGCGAATCCGTTCGCCGACAGCGGGTCGGACTTCTTGAGCGGACTCGCCACGCTCGCGAGCAGTGCGCTCGGCTACCACCTTGCCGTGGAGACACCATTCGCAGGTTTGAACAAGGTCGAGGTACTGGAACGTGGCCGGCATCTCCCGTTGGGGCTCACCTTCTCCTGTATCGACCCCGAGGAGGGTGAGCACTGCGGCCGTTGCAACAAGTGTGCCGAGCGGCGTAGGGCGTTTGCCGGCTCCGGACTGGCTGATCCGACCGTCTACGCGAGCCACTAAGGGGGT